>NZ_DIEJ01000082.1:0-70698 GCF_002418565.1 Achromobacter sp. UBA5777
GCTGCTGTCGCGCCTGACCGACACCGAATTCCAGGCCCTGTATGGCGCCGATCCCGCCCAGTCGCTGCCGATGGAAGGACGAGACTGTCCGGCTACCGTCGGTGACCTGGCCGCGTTGGTGGCGCAGACGCGCGCGGACCATTGCGGCGTGGCGATCGACCAGGCCATGCCGGGCATCGGCGCCGTGGCGGCTGCCGTGCGCGACCCCGCCACCGGTGAACTGCGCGGGCTCTGCCTGTCGTTTGTCTCGTTCCAGGCTGATGCGGCGCGCGTGGCGGTGCTGCGCGAGTCCGTGCTGCAACACGTCGGCGCGCTTGGCCGCGAGCTCAACGATCCCTACTGGCTGAACTGACCCTACTGAATGCCTTGTGGCGGCCTCACCGCCGCAACCAGAACCATCACCTATCGGACCTCATTCATGAACCTTCTGCTCCTCAGCAATTCCAGCAGCGACGCCGGCTATCTGGTGCACGCCATGGCCGACATCCGCGAACTGATCGAATCCCTGCCGCAAGGCGCGCCGGCCGTGTTCGTGCCGTTCGCGGGGGTCACGCGCAACTGGGACGACTACACGGCGCTGGTCACGTCGGCATTGGCCGACACGGGCCTGGCCATCCAGGGCCTGCACACCGCGCAGGATCCGGTCGCGGCACTGGAAGGCGCATCGGTCATCATCGTGGGCGGCGGCAATACGTTCAACTTGCTGGGCGAATTGCGCCGCCAAGGCCTGCTCGACGTCGTGGCGCGCCGCGTGCGCGAGGGCGCGGCCTACCTGGGCTGGAGCGCGGGCTCCAACCTGACGTGCCCCACCATCTGCACGACGAACGACATGCCTATCACCGACCCGAAAGGCTTCGACGCACTGGGGCTGGTGTCCTTCCAGATCAACCCGCACTACACCAACGCGCATCCTCCCGGCCACCGCGGCGAAACCCGCGCCCAGCGCCTTGCCGAGTTCTGCACGCTGAATCCGGCCATGCCGGTGCTGGGCCTGCCCGAAGGCGCAGGACTGCGCGTGCGCGGCGCCAAGATCGCGCTGGTCGGCCCGCACGACGCGCCGCTCTTCCTGGGCCGCGAAGAACCGCGCATGTTCCGTCCCGGCCCGGTGGAGATTCCGGCATGAAGCAGGTGATCGACGTCATCGAACTGCTGTCGTCCGCGCACGTCACGGGCGAATCCGTGGCGCAGGTGCTACGCGAAGCCGGCAATTGCGAAGTCGAGGTCACGCATCTTGCGCGTGACGGCTTGGCCACGGATTTCCTGTCCATTGTCATTCCCGGCCTGGATGATTCGGCCCCGCAACTGGGCATCGTCGGCCGGCTGGGCGGCATCGGCGCGCGCCCCGCGGTGACGGGCCTGGTGTCCGACAGCGACGGTGCGGTCGTGGCGATTGCCGCCGCGCTCAAGCTGATGGCGATGGCGAAGCAGGGCGACGTGCTGCCCGGCACGGTCCGCATCCGCACCCACATCTGCCCGCGCGCCGGCACGCGCCCGCATCATCCGGTGCCGATGATGCGCTCGCCGTTCCCCATGCGCGAGATGATGTCGCACGAAGTGGATCCGCGCATGGACGCGATCCTGTCGGTGGACACGACGCGCGGCAACCGCCTGGTCAACAAGCGCGGCGTGGCGCTCACGCCAGTCGCCAAGCAGGGTTATCTGCTGCGCATCCCCGAGACGATGCTGGACGTCATGGGCTGGGTCAGCGGTGAACTGCCGGTGACGCTGCCCTTGACCACGCAGGACATCACCCCCTACGAAAACGGGTTGTGGCACGTGAACTCCCTGATGCAGCCGGCCATCGTCACGGACGCGCCGGTCGTCGGCGTGGCCTTGACGGCGCAGACCACCGTGCCGGGTTGCGCCACGGGCGTCACCAACGCCGTGGATGCCGACGTCGCCATGCGCTTCTGCATCGAGATCGCCAAGCTCTACGGGCAGCGCGCCATGACCTTCTTCGATGACGCCGAGTGGGGCGCGCTGCAGGCCCGCTACGGTTCGATGGCGCACCTGCAGACCGTCGGCCGCGAAGACGGAGCCGCGCAATGAGCGCACGCACACCGCGCCGCGTCGCGTTCTTCACCATCGGTCAATCGCCGCGCAGCGACGTGGTGCCGGAGATGGCGCCCGTGCTCGGCGCCCATGTGCGCATCGACGAGTTCGGCGCGCTCGATGGCCTGGACGCCGCCGCACTGTCCGCGCTGGCGCCGCGCCCACGCGAGTACCGCTTTGCGACCCGCATGCGCGACGGCTCCCAGATCGAACTGGATGCAGCCGCCGCCGAAGCGCGGTTGGCAGACGTGATGCGCCAGGCGGACGGGCAGGGCTACGACGTCCTGGTCCCGCTGTGCACCGGCACGGCCATCGCGCCGATGCGCACCCTGGTCGTGGAGCCGCAGCAGGTCGTGGATCACCTGGTCGCGGGCCTGGCACAGCATTGCCGCAAGATCGGGCTGGTGGTTCCGCTGGAAGCGCAGGTCGACGCCTTTCACATGGCCGTGCCGCTGGAATGCGAAACGCAGGTCGTGCACGCGTCGCCTTACGAGGCCGACGCACTGCAGGCCGCCCGCAACTTCGAGGCCGCCGGACGCGAACTGGCGTCGTGCGATCTGATCGTCATGCACTGCATGGGCTACGCGCAGTCCATGCGCCAAGCCGTGGCGCAGGCATCGGGCCGCCCCGTGCTGTTGTCCAACCGCCTGGTTGCGCAGGCCCTGGCTCAAATACTGGAATAACGCCGCCGGATGCAATCCCGAAGTTCCGGCCGCACAGGTTCGCGCGGCCGGACCGGGCGAGCGGCGAGAGGAGACGAAGCCGACTTCGTCAATCAATCGTTGGGAGTTTTTTTATGATCAGCCGTACCCTGCACCGCGCCGCTGGCGCCCTGTTCGCCGTCGCCGCGCTGTCGGCCACTTCGGCGTATGCCGCCGACGCCTGGAAGCCCGCCAAACCCGTGCGCCTGCTCGTGGGCTTCGCGCCCGGCGGCTCAGCCGATACGCTGGCCCGCCTGCTGGCCGAGCCGCTGTCGGCCCGCCTGGGCCAGCCGGTCGTCGTCGAGAACCTGGCCGGCGCTGGCGGCAACATCATGGCGTACCGCCTGAGCCAGGCGCCCGCCGNNTCCCGCCGATGGCTACACCATCGGCATCGCCGCGGCAGGTTCCATGGCCATCACGCATGTCCTGAATCCCAAGGGCACGAACTACAAGCCCGCCGACTTCACGCCCATCACGCTGGCGGCGGTGCAGCCCAATGTGGTCATCGTGAACAAGGACGTGCCGGCCAACAACCTGGCCGAGCTGAAGGAGTATTTCCAGAAGACGCCCACGGCCACTTACGGCACTGCGGGCGTCGGCATCTCCAACCACCTGATCGCCGAGACCATGCTGTACAAGCTGGGCGTCAAGGTGCCGCACGCCGCCTACCGCGGCGCCGCGCCGGTGATCACCGACCTGCTCGGCGGCCACATCGCCATGACCATGGACAACATCTCGACCGCTGCGCCGTTGGCGTCGCAAGGCAAGGTCAAGGCGATTGCGGTAGCGTCGATCAAGCGCGCCGCGCAATTGCCCAACGTGCCGACGCTGGACGAGCAAGGCCTGAAGGGCTTTGACATGCCGACGTGGCAAGGCGTGTTCGCGCCCGCCGGTCTGCCCGCCGACGTGCTGGCCGCCTATTACGCCGCACTGCAGGACGTGCTGAAGCAACCCGCGCTGATCGAGAAGATGGCCGGCCTGGGTTCGGAACCCGTCACCGGCATGACGCCCGAGAAGTTCAGCGAGTTCCTTGAAAACGACCGCAAGCAATGGGCGGACATCGTCAAGGCCGCGAACATCAGCCTGGAGCAGTAAGGCGTCGCAAGCGGCTAGAACCGCTGCAAAGCAAAACGCCAGACCCGAGAGGGCCTGGCGTTTTTTATTGGAGCGTCGGAGAAGAGGCGGCTCGTCGGAGCATGACGCGCGGCAGGCCGGCGCTTATCGGATACTGCCTAGGCTCATCGGAGCTTGCGCAGGCCAATCGGCGCTTGCGCAGGCTTGGCACGGCGTAGCGCGGCAATGCGCCGCCGCGTCAGACCGGCATGCGCGCCGCGATCTCGGCGATGAGACGGCGCGCGGCATCCAGCTTGTTGCCGGCGGGCAGCGGGTGCGTGCCTTGCGCATCGAACAGCACCAATTCGGTGGTATCGGCGTCCATGACCTTGTGCGCCAGATTGCCGACGAGCAGCGGGATGCCCTTGCGCGTGCGCTTGGCTTCGGCGTGCTCGGCCAGCTTTTCGGTTTCGGCGGCAAAGCCCACGCACCAGGGGCCATTTTCGAGCTTGGCTACTTCGGCCAGGATGTCCGGGTTGGGTTCGAACTCCATCAGCGGCGCGCCGCCGCCTTCGCTGGTTTTCTTCAGCTTCTGCGTGCTGACGTTCTTGACGCGCCAATCGGCCACGGCGGCGACGGCGATGAAGATATCGGCATCGCCCACACTGGCCATCACGGCGTCGTGCATCTGGCGCGCGGTGGTGACGGGCAGGGCGGTTACGCCGCGTGGAATGGGCAGGAAGGTGGCGCCGGTGATGAGGGTGACACGGGCGCCGGCCTCGCGGGCGGCGCGAGCCAGCGCATAGCCCGTCTTGCCGGAAGACCGGTTGCTCAGCACACGCACCGGGTCCACGGGTTCAGAGGTGGGGCCTGCGGTCAGCAGCACGTGGCGGCCGGCCAAGAGCTTGGGCTGGAAGAAGGCGATCAGGTCGGTCAGGATCTCATGGGCTTCGAGCATCCGGCCGTCGCCCGTTTCGCCGCAGGCCTGTTCGCCCGCCGAGGGTCCCAGCACGGTGACGCCGTCGCCGCGGAGGGTTTCGACGTTGCGCTGCGTGGCCGGGTTGGCCCACATTTCGCGGTTCATGGCGGGCGCCACCAGCAACGGACAGGCGCGGGCCACGCACAGCGTAGACAGGAGGTCGTCGGCCATGCCGTGCGCCACCTTGGCCATGAAGTCGGCGCTGGCGGGCGCGATCAGCACGGCGTCCGCGCCGCGCGTCAGGTCGATGTGCGCCATGTTGTTGGGCACGCGCGCGTCCCAGGCGTCCACGAATACGGGGCGCCCCGACAGCGCCTGCATGGTGACCGGCGTGATGAAGTGCGTGGCCGCCTCGGTCATCACCACGTCCACCGTGGCGCCTTGTTCGGTCATGCGCCGCACCAGCTCGGCGATTTTGTAGCAGGCGATGCCCCCGGTCAGACCGAGGACGATGCGTTTGCGGGCGAGATCGAGCATGAGGACGGGGCGGCGGGTTAGCGCCGCGTAATCGTGGAAGTGAGAGGGATTTTATTCTGCATTGCCGCAATGCGCCGTTCGTCATGCATTAGAGGGGGCATCAAACCGGACGAAAGCCTCGGTAGCGCGGCATGGGAGTTGGCCTGATGCAAGCAGAAAGGGGCGCAGAAAGCGGCTGCGAAAAGGGGGGCGATGCCCCCCCCCGTCGCGTCACGCTTGCGGCTTGCGGGCGCGCAGCAGTTCGTCCAGCACCAGCAGCACCGCACCGCAGGTGATGCCGACGTCCGCCAGGTTGAAGGCGGGGAACTGCCAGTCGTTCCAGTAGAAAAGCAGAAAGTCCACCACGTGGCCATAGACCACTCGGTCGATCACGTTGCCGATGGCGCCGCCCAGGATGAGCGTCAGCGCCAGGCTGAAACGCGGCTGGCCATGCGTGCGGCGCAGCATCCATACGATGACCACCGCCGCCACGACACCGAGTCCGGTGAACAGCCAGCGCTGCCAGCCTTCTTCGGAAGCGAGGAAGCTGAAGGCGGCGCCACGGTTGAACACCAGCGTGAAGTCGAAGAAGGGCAGAATGTTGACGCGCTCGCCGTACTGGAATGACGTGTTGAAGTACACCTTCGTCAGCTGGTCCAGCACGATGATCAGCAACGCCAGTGCCAGCCAGCCACCCACGCGCGCGGGCGCGACGCGGGTGGGAGCGGCGCCCGTCGCTCCGGATTCGGCGGGGCGGGCCATGTTCAAGCCTTGTCGCGGGCTTCGCCCGAGCCGAACAGGTTGGACACGCAACGGCCGCAGATCTCGGGATGATCGGCGTCCTGGCCGACGTCAAGGCGCCAGTGCCAGCAGCGTTCGCACTTCTTGTGGGCCGACGGCGTGACCTCGATGCGGGTGTCGCCTTCGCCCGCATGCACGGCGGCGCGCGAGACGATCAGGACGAAGCGCAGGTCGTCGCCCAGGCTGGCCAGCAATTGCTGGTCTTCGCCGTTGGCGTACAGGTCGACTTCGGCCTGCAGCGACGAACCGATATCGCCCGCCGTGCGCACTTCTTCCAGCTTGCGCTGGACCTCGGCACGGATGGCGCGCAGGCGCGTCCACTTCGCGGTCAGGGCATCGGCGTCTGCAAACGGCGGCAGCACGTGATAGACCTCGGTGAAGATCGTGGCGCGGGCTGCGTCGGCCTGGTTCTTCAAAGCGGAGGCAACCAGTTCCTTCCAGGCCTCTTCCGCCGTGAACGAAAGGATCGGCGCCATCAGCTTGAGCAGCGTCTGCGTGATGTCCAGCAGGGCCGTCTGCGCCGAGCGGCGGGCGCGGCTGTCGGGGGCCGACGTGTAGAGGCGATCTTTCAGGATGTCCAGGTAGAACGCACCCAGGTCTTCCGAGCAGAACGTCTGCAAACGCGAGACGGCCGGATGGAAATCGTAGCGTTCGTAGTTGGCCTGTACTTCCGACTGCATCTGCGCCGTCATGGCCAGCGCGTAACGGTCGATCTCGAAGAGTTCGCCGTAAGGCACCGATTGCGACACCGCATCGAAGTCGGCCAGGTTGGCCAACAGGAAGCGCAGCGTGTTGCGGATGCGGCGATAGCCTTCCACCACGCGCTTCAGGATTTCGTCCGAGATGGAGAGCTCGCCCGAGTAGTCGGTGGATGCCACCCACAGGCGCAGAATTTCGGCGCCCAGGGAATCCGACACCTTCTGCGGGGCAATCACGTTGCCGACCGACTTGCTCATCTTGCGGCCCTGACCGTCCACCACGAAGCCGTGCGTCAGCAGGGCCTTGTAGGGCGGCTGGCCGTACAGCATGCAGCCGGTCAGGAGCGACGAATGGAACCAGCCGCGATGCTGGTCCGAGCCTTCCAGGTACAGGTCGGCCGGCCAGGCGAGTTCGGCGCCGTGCGAGCCGGCGAATTCGCCGTCCTTGCCGCCCAGCACCGTGGCGTGCGTGCTGCCCGAGTCGAACCAGACGTCGAGCGTGTCGCGGTTCTTTTCGTACTGGTCGGCTTCGTCGCCGAGGAGTTCACGGGGATCGAGCGCCTGCCAGGCCTCGATGCCACCGTGTTCGACGCGCTGCGCCACCTGTTCCAGCAATTCGGACGTGCGCGGGTGCAGTTCGCCGGTTTCCTTGTGCACGAAGAACGCCATCGGGACGCCCCACTGGCGCTGGCGCGACAGGGTCCAGTCCGGACGGTTGGCGATCATGGCATGCAGACGGGCGCGGCCCCACGCGGGGTAAAACGCCGTGGCGTCGATGCCGGCCAGCGCCGATTCGCGCAGGGTCGGGCTGCCGTCCTTGGGCGCGACATCCATACCCGCGAACCATTGGCTGGTCGCGCGGTAGATGATCGGCGTCTTGTGGCGCCAGCAATGCATGTAGCTGTGCTTGTGCTTTTCGACTTGCATCAGCGCGCCGGCTTCCTTGAGCGCTTCGACGATCTTGGGGTTTGCGTCCCAGATCGACAGGCCGCCAAAAAGCGCCAGGCTGTCCACGTACTTGCCGTCGCCCATCACCGGGCTGATGAAGTCGGTGTCCTTCATGCCGTGCTCCTTGCACGACACAAAGTCTTCGATACCGTAAGCCGGCGCCGAGTGCACCACGCCGGTGCCGGAGTCGGCCGTGACGTAGTCGCCCAGGTAGACGGGCGCCTTGCGATCGTAGGCGGCGTTGAGCTGCGCCAGCGGATGGCGGAACTCGATGCCTGACAGGGCCTCGCCGGGCGCCGTGGCGATGACTTCGCCTTCGAGCTCCCAGGATTTCAGGCAGGCTTCGACGCGTTCCTTGGCGATGAGCAGCAGGGGGCCGAACTTGGGCGTGGCAGCGGAAGTGACCCGCACCAGCGCGTATTCGATTTCGGGATGGACGTTCAGCGCCTGGTTGGACGGGATGGTCCAGGGCGTGGTCGTCCAGATCACGATGGCGCCGTCGTCCACCGAATCCAGGCCGAAGGCTTGGGCCAGCCGCTTGTGGTCGGCGAACGGGAACGCGACGTCGACGGCGGGATCCACGCGATCCGCGTATTCGACTTCGGCCTCGGCCAGCGCCGAGCCACAGTCAAAACACCAGTTCACCGGCTTCAGGCCACGGAACACGTAGCCCTTGTCCAGGATGCGGCCCAGCGCACGGATCTCGTCGGCCTCGTTGCTGTAGTTCATCGTCATGTACGGACGATCCCACTCGCCCAGCACGCCCAGGCGCTTGAAGTCCTTGCGCTGGCGATCGATCTGTTCGAGGGCGTAGGCGCGGGCCTTGGATTGCACTTCCGCCACGGGCAGGTGCTTTCCGTACTTCTTTTCGATCTGGATCTCGATGGGCATGCCGTGGCAGTCCCAGCCGGGCACGTAGTGCGCGTCGTAGCCGGCCATGTTGCGGCTCTTGACGATGATGTCCTTCAGGATCTTGTTGACCGCGTGGCCGATGTGGATGTCGCCGTTCGCATAGGGCGGGCCGTCATGCAGCACGAAGCGCGGCCGGCCGCGGCTGGCCGCACGGATCGCCTGGTAGACGTGGTTTTCCTCCCATTGCGCAATCCAGGCGGGCTCGCGCTTGGCGAGGTCGCCCCGCATGGGGAAGGGGGTATCGGGCAGGTTAAGGGTCTTTTTATAGTCCATGAACGGCAAAATAGGCGCGCGCGTTTCGCGCGTCTTCGGCGATGGCGGCAGTCAGGGAAGGGAGATCAGGAAATTTTTCTTCGTCCCGCAGCTTTTGCAGGAATTCAACGCGTACGAGTTTACCGTAAGCGTTGACGGACTCGTCGAGCAGGTGTGACTCAAGTAGCACTCTGCCGCGGTCCTCGACCGTCGGGCGCACGCCAAGGCTCGCCACCGCCGGCAGCGCGCGGTCGGCCAGCCCGTGAACCTGCACCACGTAGATGCCCGATCGCGCGGCGCAGCGTTCGGCCACACGCAGGTTCATGGTGGGATAGCCCAGCGTGCGGCCGAGCTTCTGGCCGTGGATGACGTGCCCGCTGATATGGAACGGGTGGCCCAGCAGATGTCGCGCGCGCTCCAGGTCGCCCACGGCCAGCGCGGTGCGCACCTCGGAACTGGAAATGCGGTGACCTTGATGGTCGGTCACGTCCGCCAGCGTCTGGACCTCGAAGCCATGCACCATGCCGGCTTCGCGCAGCAGGTCGATATCGCCGCTGCGCTTGTGCCCGAAGCGAAAATCTTCGCCCACGAGCAGCCACTTGGTCTGCAGTCCCTGCACCAGAAGGTGCTCGATGAAGGCGTTGGCCGACATTTCAGCCAGCCGGGCATTGAATCGCTCGACCACGACCTGCGATATGCCGTAGCGCGCCAGCGCGGCCAGCTTGTCGCGCAGCCCCGAAATGCGGGTCGGAGCCAGTTCCGGACGCTGGTTGAGGGTGGCGAAATATTCCCGGGGGTGCGGCTCGAACGTCATCACGGCCGGCGTCAGCCCGCGTTCGCGGGCCACCTGGCAGACGCGGGCAAGCATGGCCTGGTGCCCGCGATGGACGCCGTCGAAATTGCCGATTGTCAGCGCGCAAGGGGCGCGCCGTTCGGGCGGGGGCAGGGATCGGTAGATGCGCAGCGATGGTTTCACGAGCGAGAGTTTACAATTTTGGATTACGGGTTTGTTCGTATCCTGGCCGCAGGGGGCACTCAGCCACCTTTGCGGGCACGGCGTGCGCAGGGCGCGCGCCTGATTTCGGGACCGGAACCGCCCGTTTTCCCTTGGAATTGTTCATCTTGCCGGAAACTTCTTCTATCAAGCGCCGCCTCGTCATCCTGATCTCGGGGCGGGGCAGCAACATGCAGGCGCTGGCCGAGGCCTGCCGCGACGAACACTGGCCGGCGGAAATCGCCGCCGTGATCGCCAGCCGTCCCGACGCCGGTGGCCTCGAATGGGCCGCCGCGCAGGGCATCCCCACGGCAGCCCTGTATCACAAGGACTACGCCAGCCGCGAAGCCTTCGATACCGCGCTGGCCGCCGAAATCGATCGCTATACGCCCGACTACGTCATCCTGGCCGGGTTCATGCGCGTGCTGACGCCCGGCTTCGTCAATCATTACGCCGGCCGGCTGGTCAACATCCACCCCTCGCTGCTGCCCGCATTCCCTGGCCTGCACACCCATGCGCAGGCGCTGGCGACCGGCGTGCGCGTGCATGGCTGCACGGTGCATTTCGTCACGCCGGTGCTGGACCATGGGCCCATCATCGCCCAGGGCTGCGTGCCGGTCCTGGCGGGCGACACGCCTGAATTGCTGGCCGAGCGCGTGCTGGCCGTTGAGCACCAGGCCTTTCCGGCTGCCGTTCGCTGGCTTGCCGAAGGCCGGGTTACCCTGACAAACGATCACCGCGTGGCCGTCCAGGGCGACCCCGTGCGCCTTTTTTCCTGGTCGCCGGCCGCTTGAACGGCCCTGAAAAGCATTTTTCGGGCGGAACGCTTCCGCCCTACTGGAATACACCATGACTAAACCCCAATCCCCGCGTTCCCGCCCGGCCGGCTCCTTCGGCGCCGCCTCGGAAGGCCGCGACGGCCGGTCTTTTTTCTCGCGTCCCAAGGGCGACGCCCGTAAACCGGCGCCGCGTGACCGGGCCGAATCCGGCGACCGCGCGCGCGACGAGCGCACGAGCGATCGCGGCGGCTACGGCCAGGACCGCGGCGAGGGCCGGGGCCGCCCCGAATCCCGCTCGTCGTTCGGCGGTCAACGCGGTGAAGGCCGTGGCAGCGAACGCGGTTTGTACAGCCAGGACCGCCGCGAAGGGCAGGGACGCCCGGATTCGCGTTCCTCGTTTGGCGGTCAGCGTGGCGAAGGGCGTGGTTCCTATGGTCAGGATCGCGGCGAAGGCCGAGGCAGCGAACGCGGTTCGTACAGCCAGGATCGCCGTGAAGGCCAGGGACGCCCGGACTCCCGCTCGTCGTTCGGCGGCCAGCGTGGCGAAGGCCGGGGCTCCTTTGGTCAGGATCGCGGCGAAGGCCGTGGCGGCGAACGCGGGTCGTACAGCCAGGATCGCCGTGGAGGTCAGGGGCGCCCGGACTCGCGCTCGTCGTTCGGCGGCCAGCGCGGCGAAGGTCGCGGCTCCTTCGGCCAGGATCGCGGCGAAAGCCGTGGCGGCGAACGCGGTTCTTACAGCCAGGACCGCCGTGAAGGTCAGGGACGCGCGGACTCGCGCTCGTCGTTCGGCGGCCAGCGCGGCGAGGGTCGCGGCTCCTTCGGCCAGGATCGTGGCGAAGGCCGTGGCGGTGATCGCGGTTCGTACGGCCAGGATCGTCGTGAAGGTCAGGGGCGCCCGGACTCGCGCTCCTCATTCGGCGGCCAGCGAGGCGAAGGTCGCGGCTCCTATGGACAAGATCGCGGCGGTGCCCGTGGCGGCGAACGCGGTTCGTATGGACAGGATCGCAGCGAAAGCCGTGGCGGTGAACGCAATTCGTACGGCCAGGACCGCCGTGATGAGCAGGGACGTTCGGATTCCCGCTCCTCCTTCGGCGGCCAGCGCGGCGAGTCGCGCGGCGGCGAGCGCGATCATGCCCCGCAAAAGCCCCAGTCCAATCGACCCCGCCTGTCGCACGCGGCCATCCGCATCGATCAGGTGCAGCGCGTGCTGGGCGAAATCCTGCAATGGACCTATCCGGCCGACGCCGCGCTCTCGCACTGGCTGCGCCATCACCCGAACCTGGGCGCACGCGACCGTTCCGAAGTCGCCGAGGCCGTCTATGACGTGCTACGCCACCTGCGCCGCTACCGCCAGTACGGCGAAAGCGGTGTCGGCCCCGCGTCGCGCCGTCTTGCCATCCTGGGCCTGAATGCGACCCTGGGCGCCGAGGTCCTGCAAGAAGGCATGGACGCGGCCGAAGCCGAATGGCTGCAGCGCGTGACGCGGATCGACGTCGCGACCTTGCCCCGCGCCGTGCGCGGCAGCATTCCCGATTGGCTGGACGAGCGCCTGAGCGCCATGGAAAGCCCGGAAACGCTGGTGGAAGCCCTGAACCGACAGGCCAGCCTGGACCTGCGCGTGAACCCGCTCAAGGCCGAGCGCGACGCCATGCTGGCGGAACTGCAACAAGGTGCGGGCCGTTATGAGCCCACGGCGATGCCGTTTTCGCCCTGGGGCATTCGCATGGAAGGCCGACCCGCCATCAACCGGTGGCCCCAATTCGAAAATGGCAGCATCGAGGTCCAGGACGAAGGCAGCCAGCTGCTGGCCCTGCTGGTCGCCCCGCGCCGTGGCGAAATGATCATCGATTTCTGCGCGGGCGCCGGCGGCAAGACGCTGCTGCTGGGTGCACTGATGCGGTCGACCGGCCGGCTGTACGCCTTCGACGTCTCGGCGGCTCGTCTGGCGCGCGCCAAGCCGCGGTTTGCGCGTAGCGGCCTCTCGAATGTGGTGCCGGTGGTGATCGACAACGAGAACGACGCCCGTGTGAAGCGCCTGGCCGGCAAGGCCCAACGCGTGCTGGTCGACGCGCCTTGCAGCGGCATCGGCACCCTGCGCCGCAATCCGGACCTGAAGTGGCGCCAGCACCCCGAGGCGCTGGCGGAGCTGGGCCAGCTCCAGGAACGCATCCTGAACAGCGCCGCGCGCTGTGTCGCGCCCGGCGGCCGCCTGGTCTATGCCACGTGCAGCCTGCTGGCCGAGGAAAACGAAGTCCAGGCCGACCGCTTCCTGGCCAGCCATCCGGACTTCGAACGCGTGGATGCGGCCGAAATTCTGGGCGCCCGATGCGAGTCCCTGAAACTGGAAGGCCCGTACGTGCAACTGCGTCCGGATCTGCACGGCACCGACGGCTTCTTCGCTGCTGTGTTCGAACGCAAGAAGAAGGGCGCCGGTACGGATGCCGCCGAGGCTGCTGAAGCCAACCTCGCCGACGAGGACGACCGGATCGACGCGGCCGATGGCGCTGAGGCCGAAGCCCAAGCGGGCGCCGACGCTCAGACCGTCACGGCCGATGAAACCGCCGTCGAGGAAGCCGAAGTGAAAGCTTCCGACGTCAAAGAAACGGAAACCGCGGTCAAGGACCCGGCGTAACGCCCACCGTCGCACTGTAGCGGCGGGTTCCGATGGTCTTGTTCTGGTATTTCACTTCCCAGGACAGGGTGTCGGAACCCGGCTGGTCGGCCTGGTAGACAACCTGGGCCACCGGCACCGATTTGTACGCGCAGCGCCCGGAATTATTGGACTGGCCACGGGTTTGCTGGATGCTGGCCTTGCCCAGCGTCGGCATCTGGGTGATCGACACGCGCGGCGCCCGCAGCGCCAGGCAGTCCGACCCGCGGATCTCATAGTAAGAAGCCAGGACGGCGACGTCCCCGGACTTCAGTGTTTGCGCTGAAGCCGGGGCGGACATCGCCACACCGAGAACGGCCAGGACGGTAAAAAAACGGTGACGCATTGCGGTGGGCGACATTCGTGGGAGAAAAGAGACAGTGATCGGGCGGAACGGGGAGCAGTGTGCCCCGGTATCGTGGCGCCTTCAAGACTGCGGGTTTGCCTGACTGGAACTTTAAACGCCAAACGGTGCCAAAACCCGGTGCGACTGCGATTTTCGGGCTGTCTCCCTCTGGGCAAAGCCGCCGCAGCAGCACAAGTAAAGTCCCTGCGCGCGCCCAAAGCGCTCGCAGGTCGGCTTTTTGGCTCAAAACCGCGTCTTAGTCCTTGATTTCTCTCAATAACTATTTTGAAACTAGATTGTCATCAGACGGCTAAGGTACGCTAAACTTTCAGCCACCTTCTCATGCGAGGCTCATAACAGCTTTATGGATTACATCCTCTCCTTCATTGCCGGCGGCCTGACCCAAGCGACTTGGTGGCAGATCGTCGTTTTCACTTTGGTCGTGACGCACATCACGATTGTTGCGGTCACGGTTTTTCTCCATCGCAGCCAAGCGCACCGCGGTCTGGATCTCCATCCGGCTGTCATGCACTTCTTCCGCTTCTGGCTCTGGATGACGACCGGTATGGTCACCAAGGAATGGGTGGCTATTCACCGTAAGCATCACGCCAAATGCGAAAAGGAAGGTGATCCGCACTCGCCCATGCTGTTCGGCATCTGGCGCGTTCTGTTCCGCGGCGCCGAGCTGTACCGCGAAGAATCGAACAACAAGGAAACCATGGCCAAGTTCGGCCACGGCACGCCTGATGACTGGCTCGAGCGCAACGTCTACAGCAAGCACAGCCTGTGGGGCGTGCTGACCATGCTCGCCATCGACGTCGCCCTGTTCGGCGCCGTCGGTGTCACGGTCTGGGCTGTCCAGATGGCCTGGATTCCCTTCTGGGCCGCCGGCGTCGTCAACGGCATCGGCCACTTCTGGGGCTACCGCAACTACAACAGCCCGGACACCAGCACCAACGTGTTCCCGTGGGGCATCGTGATCGGCGGCGAAGAGCTGCACAACAACCACCACGCCCACGGCACGTCGGCCAAGTTTTCGGCCAAGTGGTACGAGTTCGACATCGGCTGGTGCTACATCAACATCCTGAAGTTCTTTGGCCTGGCCAAGATCAAGAAGGTTGCGCCCAAGCTCAAGCTGGACGACTCCCGCACGGGCATTGACCTGCGCACGCTGCAAGGCGTGATCACGCACCGCTACGAAGTCATGGCCCGCTATGCGGACGTGATCAAGAGCGCCGCCCGCGAAGAACTCGCCAAGCTGAAGGCTTCGCGCCAGGAAGGCAACGCCGAATGCGGCTACACCAAGCTGCACAGCGTGCGTCGCGCCATCCATCGCAACGAAGATATCCTGCAGCCCGAGCAACTGGCTGCCGTGGACAAGGCCATCGCCCAGAACAAGTCGCTGTCGACGCTGGTGCAGATGCGCCGCGAACTCGGCCGCATCTGGGAAAGCTCCAGCGCCAGCAGCGAACAGCTTCTTCACGACCTGCAGGCCTGGTGCCAGCGCGCCCAGCAAAGCGGCATCGCTGGGCTTGAGCAGTTCGCTCAACATCTGCGCCGCTACGCGGCATGATGCTAGAGAAGCTAAACCCTGAACAACGCGCCGCAGTAACGTTAGAACCGCAGCACGCCCTGGTCTTGGCCGGGGCGGGCAGCGGGAAGACCCGGGTGCTCACCACCCGCATGGCCTGGCTGATTCAAACCGGCCAGGCTTCGCCTTTTGGGCTGCTGGCAGTCACGTTCACCAACAAGGCCGCCCGCGAGATGCTGGCGCGCATGTCGGCGATTCTGCCGATCGATACGCGCGGCCTCTGGATCGGCACGTTCCACGGCTTGTGCAACCGCATGCTGCGCGCGCATCATCGCGACGCCGGCCTGCCACAGAGCTTCCAGATCCTCGACGTCACGGACCAGCTTGCGGCCATCAAGCGCCTCATGAAGGCCAACGGCGTCGACGACGAGAAGTACCCGCCCCGCGATGTGCAGCGCTTCATCAACGGCGCCAAGGAAGAGGGCCTGCGTCCGCCGGACGTCGAAGCCTACGACGCCCATCGCCGCCGCCTGATCGAGATCTACCAGCTCTACGAAGCCCAGTGCCAGCGCGAAGGCGTGGTCGACTTCGCCGAGCTGCTGCTGCGCGCCTATGAGCTGTTGTCGCGCAACGCGCCCGTACGCGAACACTATCAACGCCGCTTCCGGCACATCCTGGTCGACGAGTTCCAGGACACCAACACGCTGCAGTACAAGTGGCTGCGCCTGTTGGCCGGCGGCGGCGCGGCCATTTTTGCCGTGGGCGACGACGACCAGTCCATCTACGCGTTCCGCGGCGCCAACGTCGGCAACATGGCCGACTTCGAGCGCGACTACGCGCATGGCACCGTCATCCGCCTGGAGCAGAACTACCGGTCCTACGGTCACATCCTGGATTCGGCCAACGCCCTCATCGGCCACAACTCGGGCCGCCTGGGCAAGAATCTCTGGACCGACCAGGGCGAAGGCGAGCCGGTGCGCGTCATCGAACAGCCGTCCGATGGCATGGAAGCGCAGTGGATCGTGGACGAAATCCGTTCGCTCATCCACGAAGGCAGCGACCGCCGCGAAATCGCCGTGCTGTATCGCAGCAACGCGCAGTCGCGTGTCATCGAACACGCCATCTTTTCTGCCGGCATTCCGTACAAGGTCTATGGCGGCCTGCGCTTCTTTGAACGCCAGGAAATCAAGCACGCGCTCGCCTACCTGCGCCTGATGGCCAATCCGCACGACGACACGTCGTGGATGCGGGTGGTCAACTTCCCGACGCGTGGCATCGGGGCGCGCACGCTCGAGCAACTGGCCGACGCCGCCCGGCAGCACGACACCAGCCTGTATGGCGCGGTGGCGCTGGTCGGCGGCAAGGGCGGCTCGAACCTGGCGCAGTTCGCGCAACTGATTCATCGCCTGATCGAAGAAACGCGCGAGCTGCCGCTGCCCGAAATGGTCGAGCACATGCTCGAAGCCAGTGGCTTGAACGCGCACTACAAGGCCGAACGTGAAGGCGCCGAGCGGCTGGAAAACCTGAACGAATTGATCACGGCCGCGGCCGTGTTCGCGTCCGAGGAAAACTACGACGGCATGCCCGCCGGCGTGGTGCCCGATCAAGACACGTCGTCGACGCTCATGCCGGGCGTGGTGGACGCGCCGCCGGTTGCGGGAGACAACCTGACGCCGCTGGCCGCGTTCCTGTCGCATGCCGCACTCGAGGCCGGCGACAACCAGGCCCAACAAGGCCAGGACGCCGTCCAGCTCATGACGGTGCATGCCGCCAAAGGCCTGGAGTTCGACGCCGTGTTCATCACCGGTCTGGAGGAAGGGCTGTTCCCGCACGAGAACAGCATCCTCGAGCCCGCCGGTCTGGAAGAAGAACGCCGCCTGATGTACGTGGCGATCACCCGCGCGCGTCAGCGCCTGTACATCAGCCTGGCGCAAAGCCGGATGCTGCATGGCCAGACGCGCTACGCGATGCGGTCTCGCTTCCTGGACGAAATTCCCGAGCAGCATCTGAAGTGGCTGACGCCCAAGGCTGGACTGGCGCCGATCAGCGCCACGGGCGCGGGCTGGGGTGGCGGCAACCGGGGCGATGCCTTCGGCCGCAAGCCAACCAACACCATTGCGCCGCGTCAACCCCGTGGCGTCGCAACCGGCGTCACGGTGGGCGACAAGCAGTATCGTGTGGGTCAGGGCGTCCGTCACGCGCGTTTCGGCGACGGCACCATCATCGGTCTGAGCGGCGCGGGTCAGGACGCACAGGCGGAAATCCACTTTCGCGACGTAGGCGCCAAAACGTTGGCGCTGGGCATCGCCAAGCTCGACATTGTTCAGGGTTGACTACATATGGCTACCAACGATTCCCCCAAAGCCGAGCTGGCGGCCCTGCGCGCCGAAGTCGACGAGATCGATCAGCAGATCATGTTGCTGCTTGGCGTGCGATTCCGTTGCACCGACATGATCGGCGAACTGAAGACCAACCACGGCATGGATCTGGTCGATCCCAAGCGCGAGGCCCAGCAGGTCGAGCGTATCCGCCGTTTGGCGCTGGAAGCCGGCGTGCCGCCGGATCTGGCTGAAACCATCCTGCGCGAAGTCATCGACACGGTAATCGACAACCATACCCGCCTGCGCGAACGTCCGTACTCGTAACCGCAGTCGCGCGCCCAGGGCTTGCGGGGCCAGCATGAGGTCACAAGCAAGCCCAAAGAAATCGGCCCCGGATTGGGGCCGATTTCGTTGGGATCAGGCTTCGCTCTGGTCTATCTCTTCCAGCGAGCCCTGCAGCTCAAGCCACTGCTCTTCCAGTTCCCCCATCCGCTTGCCGTGTTCGCCATGTTCCGCCATGACCTTCTGGCGTTCGGCGCGACGCGCGTCGGAATACAGGTCCGGGTCGGCGATCACCGCGTCCAGGGCAGCCAATTTGCCGCGCAGCTTTTCCATCTCGGTTTCGACCTTGGCCAGCTTGGACTCCAGCGGCTTGCGCAGGGCAGACAGGCGTTGCCGCTGTTCGGCCTCGGCGCGGCGTTGCGCCTTGCGATCCACGACAGGCTCGCCGCCGCTTTCAGCGTTTTCACGCGCCTCGGCCCGCTCGTCCGCGTTGCGGGCGGCCAGCCAGTCGCGGTAGTCCTCAAGGTCGCCGTCGAACTCGCGCACCGCACCGTCCGCCACGATCCAGAAGCTGTCCACCGTGGTGCGCAACAGATGCCGGTCGTGCGACACCAGCAGCATGCTGCCGCCGAAGTCCGCCAGGGCGGTGGCCAGGGCCTCGCGCGTCTCCACGTCCAAGTGGTTGCTGGGTTCGTCCAGCAGCAGCAGGTTGGGCTTTTGCCAGACGATGAGCGACAGCGCCAGCCGCGCCTTTTCGCCGCCCGACATGGGGCCGACCTTGCTGGTGACCGTATCCCCCGAAAACCCGAACCCGCCAAGGTAATTGCGCAGCTCCTGCTCGCGTGCCTCGGGCGCCAGGCGGGCCAGATGCGCGATCGGCGTGCTGTCCACGTCCAGCATGTCCAGCTGGTGCTGGTGGAAATACCCGATGGCAAGGCCCCGCGAGGCGCGGCGTTCGCCCGCTTGCACGGGGATCTCTTCGGCCAGGGTCTTGATCAGCGTGCTCTTGCCGGCCCCGTTGGCGCCCAACACGCCCACGCGGCTGCCGGCGCGCACCATCAGCGTCACGTCGCGCAGGATGGGCACCGCGTTGCCTTCGGCGTCCGTGTAGCCCGCCGACAGGTGTTCCAGCGTCATCAGCGGATCGGGCACCTGTTCGGGTGACGGAATGCGGATGTCGATGCCCGCTTCGGCCTGCAGCGGCGCCAGCACCTGCATGCGAGCCAGCGCCTTCACGCGGCTCTGCGCCTGCTTGGCCTTGGAGGCCTTAGCCTTGAAGCGGTCGATGAAGCCTTGCAGCCGGGCCGTCTCGCGCGTCTGGCGCTCATAGGCAATGTTGGACTGGCGCAGGCGCTCAGCGCGCTGCGTCAGGAAGTCGCCATAACCGCCGCGGTAGCGCGTCAGCTTGGCATGGTCGAAATGCAGGATGGACCGCGCGACGGCATCCAGGAATTCGGTGTCATGGGAGATCAGCATGACGGTGCCTTCGTAGGCACCCAGCCACTTCTCCAGCCACAGCATGGCGTCCAGGTCCAAATGGTTGGTGGGCTCGTCCAGCAGCAGCAATTCGGACGGGGCCATCAGCGCGCGGGCCAGCGCCAGGCGCATGCGCCAGCCGCCGGAAAAGCTCTCGACGGGCTGCGTCCATTCGGCAGGTTTGAAGCCCAGGCCGGCCAGCAGTTGCTCGGCGCGCGAGGCGGCGCTCCAGGCGCCGGCTTCCACCAGCGCGGCTTCCACTTCCGCGATCTGCGTGCCCTGGTCGTCGGACAGCGTCGCGCGCTGCGCCTGCAACGCGCGCAGGTGCGTGTCACCGTCGATGACGAACTCGCGGGCAGGGCGGTCGTCGGCGTGAAGTTCCTGCTCCACGCTGGCGATGCGCCAGCCGGCAGGCAGCGACAAGGTGCCGGCGTCAAGATCCAGCGCGCCCGTCAGCAGCGCAAACAGCGAAGACTTGCCCGCGCCGTTCTTGCCCACGATACCGATCCGTTCACCCGGGTTTACGACGAATTCGGCGCCGTCCAGCAGCACTTTCGTGCCGCGGCGCAGGGTCAATCCAGAGGCGCGTATCACAGGCTCAGTTGCTCGCGGGTAAGCAGCAGGAGCTGGTCCGAGGCTTCCTCGGTGTCCAGCCAGACGGGCGAAAGCTGCGGGAAGGCGGCCTCGAAGAAATCGCGCTCATGGCCGATTTCCAGCACCAGCACGCCGTTTTCCGACAGGTAGCGTGGCGCGGCGTCCAGGATGCGGCGCACGAGGTCCATGCCGTCGTCGCCGCCGGCCAGCGCCAGTTGCGGTTCGTGCAGATACTCCTGGGGCAGGGCGCGCATCGAACCGCTGTTCACGTAGGGCGGATTGCAGACGATTACGTCGTATTCGCGCGCGGGCAGGTTGTCGAAGAGATTGCTGGCGTGCAGGTCCAGGCGATCGGAAAGCCCGTAGTCGTCGACATTGCGGCGGGCGACTTCCAGCGCGTCGGCGGAAACATCCACGGCGTCCACGTGCGCGTAGGGAAAGGCCAGCGCCGACAGGATCGCCAGGCAGCCCGAGCCGGTGCACATGTCCAGCACGTTCTCGACCGCCAGCGCATCCTGCACCCACGGCGACAGCCCCTGGTCCAGCAGCTCGGCGATCGGCGAGCGCGGCACGATGACCCGCTTGTCGACGTAGAACCGATGACCGCGAAGCCACGCTTCGTTGGTCAGATAGGCGGCGGGCACGCGTTCGGTCACGCGGCGGTCCAGCAGGTCAAGCACGCGCTCGCGCTCTTCGCGCACCACCCGGGCATCCAGGAACGGATCCAGTGTGTCCAGCGGCAGGTGCAGCGCGTGCAAGGTCAGGTAGACCGCCTCGTCCCAGGCATTGTCGCTGCCGTGGCCCAGCGACACCTGGGCGCCATTCAGGCGCGACACGCCATAGCGGATCAGGTCGCGCACGGTCTGCAGTTCTTCGCGGGAGGTTGCGTTCGTATCAGGCATTCAATTCACCGCCCCAGGGGGAAAACGGAAAAACGCCCCCGGGAGGGGGGCTAAAAAAATCGCGCGGCGGGACTTGCATCCCGCCGGCGCGTGCATCATGCGGGCAACAGCAGGTTTTCCAGCGTGCGCCGATAGATGTTCTTGAGCGGTTCCAGCGAGGCGACTTCGATCCGCTCGTTCACCTTGTGGATCGTGGCGTTGCCGGGACCGAACTCGATGACCTGCGGGCAGATCTTGGCGATGAAGCGGCCATCCGACGTGCCGCCCGTGGTCGACAGCTCGGCGGTCACGCCGGTTTCGGCGTGGATCGCCTTGACCAGCGCATCCGTCAACGATCCGCGCGGGGTCAGGAACGGCTCACCGCCCAGTTCCCACTCCAGGTCATATTCCAGGCCATGCTTGTCCAGCACGGCATGAACCCGCTGCTTCAGGCTTTCCGGCGTGCTGGCGGTCGAGAAGCGGAAGTTGAACAACGCCACCGCCTCGCCCGGCACCACGTTCGTGGCGCCTGTACCGGAGTTCAGGTTCGACACCTGGAACGTCGTGGGAGGGAAGTATTCGTTCCCCTGGTCCCATTCGATGTTCACGATGTCGGCCAGCGCCGGCGCAAGCTGGTGCACGGGGTTGCGCGCCAAGTGCGGGTAGGCCACGTGGCCCTGGATGCCCTTGACCGTGAGCTTGCCCGACAACGAGCCGCGACGGCCATTCTTGCAGGTGTCGCCCAGCACGTCGCCCGACGTGGGCTCGCCGACGATGCAGTAGTCCAGCTGTTCGCCGCGCGCCTTGAGCGCGTCGCAGACGATGGCCGTGCCATCGATGGACGGGCCTTCCTCGTCGGACGTGATCAGGAGCGCGATCGAACCGCCATGGTCCGGATGGGCCGCCACGAACTCCTCGGCCGCCACCACGAAGGCGGCGATCGAGCTTTTCATGTCGGCCGCGCCGCGGCCATACAGCCAGCCGTCGCGTTCGGTGGGAACGAAGGGATCGCTGTTCCACTTTTCGCGGGGGCCCGGGGGCACCACGTCGGTGTGGCCGGCAAAGACCGTCAGCGGGGCGGCGCTGCCGCGCCGGGCCCACAGATTGGTCACGCCGCCCTGCGCGATGGTCTCGCAGGTAAAGCCGATGCGTTCGAGCCGGGCGGCAAGCGCCGCCTGGCAGTCTTCGTCCGCGGGCGTCACGGAGGGACGGGCGATCAGGTCCTTGACCAGATCCAGTACGGCCGAATTGCTCATCAAGCCCTCAGCAGATCGTTGATGCTGGTCTTGGCGCGGGTCTGCGCATCGACACGCTTGACGATCACGGCGCAGGCCAGGCTGTGCGAACCGTCAGCCGACGGCAGCGAACCGGGCACCACGACCGAGCCGGACGGCACACGGCCGTACGTGATCTTGCCGGTGGCGCGGTCATAGATCTTGGTGCTTTGCGACAGGAACACGCCCATGGCCAGCACCGAGTTCTCTTCGACCACGACGCCTTCCACGACTTCGGAGCGCGCGCCGATGAAGCAGTTGTCTTCGATGATGGTGGGGTTGGCCTGCAGGGGCTCGAGCACGCCGCCGATGCCAACGCCGCCCGACAGGTGGACGTTCTTGCCGATCTGGGCGCACGAACCGACGGTGGCCCACGTGTCGACCATGGTGCCTTCGTCAACGTAGGCGCCGATGTTCACGTACGAGGGCATCAGCACCACGTTGCGACCAATAAACGAGCCGCGGCGGGCGACGGCCGGCGGCACGACGCGGTAGCCGCCTTGCTTGAACGCGTTGTCGCCGAATTCCGAAAACTTGAGCGGCACCTTGTCGTAGAACTGCAGGGGCGCCTGGCCCATGATGGCGTTCTCGTTCAGACGGAACGACAGCAGCACGGCCTTTTTGATCCACTGGTGCACGACCCAGTCGTCATTGATCTTCTCGGCCACGCGCAGGCGGCCCAGATCCAGCCCGTCGATGGTGTGCTCAACGGCTTCGCGCACTTCGGCGCTGGCGTCGACGGGAGACAGGTTGGTCCGGTTTTCCCAGGCTTGTTCAATGGTGGTCTGCAGGTCGAGAGTCATATCGGCTCAGCTTTTAAAGGTTGGTCAAACAGAGGTATGTACAAAATGGGCGATGCGCTCGGCCGCCTGCACGCAGTCAGCCAAAGGCGCCACCAGGGCGATGCGGATGCGTCCCTGGCCCGGATTGAAGCCATGGGCCTCGCGTGCCAGGAAACTGCCCGGCAGCACGGTAACACCGGTGCGGCCATAGAGGTCACGCACGAACGCCGTATCCGAACCGGGCGTTGCCGCCCACAGATAAAACGAAGCTTGCGGCCGTGACACATCCAGCACCTTCTGCAGGATGGGCACGACCGCATCGAATTTCTCGCGGTACTGGCGCCGATTTTCCTTCACGTGGGTCTCGTCCGTCCATGCGGCAATACTGGCCGCGGACACGATCGGGCTCATCGCACTGCCATGATACGTGCGATACAACAGAAAACGGCCGATCAGCGCGGCGTCGCCGGCCACGAACCCGGAGCGCAGGCCCGGCACGTTGGAGCGCTTGGACAGGCTGGAAAACGCCACCAGATTGCGGTAGTCGTCCCGGCCCAGGCGGCGCGCCGCCTGCAACCCGCCCAGCGGGGGATCGCCTTCGTCCAGGTAGATCTCGGAGTAACACTCGTCCGACGCAATCACGAAGCCATGGCGGTCGGACAATTCGAACAGGGTTTCCCATTCATCCAGCGACATCACGTTGCCCGCGGGATTGCCCGGCGAACACACGAACACCAGGCGCGTCTTCTTCCAGATGTCGTCCGGCACCTGGTTCCAGTCGCTGCCGAAATTGCGCACCGGATCGGCGTTGACGAAGTAGGGCGTTGCGCCCGCCAGCAGCGTGGCGCCTTCGTAGATCTGATAGAACGGATTGGGGCAGATCACCACCGAACCCGCCGACGGATCGATCACGGTCTGGGTGAATGCAAACAGCGCCTCGCGCGATCCCAGCGCCGGCAGCACCTGAGTGTCGGCATCAGGCGCCGGAATGCTGTAGCGGCGCGCCAGCCATTCGGAAATCGCCCGGCGCAATGCCGGATCGCCCTTCGTGGAGGGGTAGACCGACAGCCCGCCCATGCTGTCGCGGATGGCTTGCGCGACGCGCTCCGGCGCGGCGTGTTTGGGCTCGCCGATCGACAGGTTGATGGGCGCAATACCGTCCGGTTGCGAGCTGGCGGAGGCTAGCAAAGCCCGCAATTTTTCGAACGGGTAGGGGTGTAGGGCATCGAGGCGCGGATTCATGACGCAAGATTTTAACAAGCAAGCTACAATAGCGGGCTTGGCCTATTGCGAAGGTGGCGAAATTGGTAGACGCACCAGGTTTAGGTCCTGACGCCGTAACAGGTGTAGGGGTTCGAGTCCCCTCCTTCGCACCACCAAATTCCCCACGATTTCAATGATTTAGGTTTCGAACCTATCATTTCCAAAATCATTGGGTCGGTCAGGCCAAGCCCGCTTCAGTTCGTGGAGAGTGTCCGGTTACCCACCGGTTTCCCTGAGCTTTTCAGCCCGATCCGTCCAGACCCACTCTGGAACCCCGGGCGGCAGCCGCACCCATCGGCGCCAATAAGCCGTGGCCCCATCCGCACAGTCCGTCAGCAGCGATTCATGCGCCGCGTTGACCACCGATCAATCGACGTGCGGCAGTGACGGCGCGTTCGAACAGATTTCCCACGGATCACGCCTGCTCGCTTGAACATTTGTCTTGCTGCAAGCCATTCCCCGTCCGACCCGTTTGCATAGAGCACGCCATGCTATCGACACTGATATACCGCAGCCGTGCTGTCACGCCGATGAACGCGCAGGACTTGAACGACCTGCTGACGCCCGCCCGAGCCCGCAACGCCGCCCTGCAGGTGACCGGCATATTGCTCTTTGACGGCGTTCATTTCGTTCAGTTGCTGGAGGGCCCCGACGAAGCGGTCAACCTGATATTCGATGCCATCCGGCGCGACGATGCCCACAAGAACGTCGTGCTGCTCATGCAGGATCACGGTCCCACCCGCCGGTTTGGGGGGGATGCGATGGCGCTGCTTGACCTGCGAGCGCTCGATTCCCAACAGGTTTCCGCGCGCATTCTGGCCAAGATGAAAAAGCCGGCGAGGTGGCCGGGCGGTGACGACCGGGTGGTGAAGATTCTTGGCTGGTATGCCGATGCGCATGGCACCGACCATATCGTCGAGGGCGACGACGCGGCCAACTGGCGGTTTGCGGCCAGCGGTGTTCGGTTGGCGCATGAAGATCCCGCAGCGCCTGCGCGGGCATATTCCTTTGCGCTGCAACCCATCGTCGATCCCCGGCGACGCGAGATCACCTCCTTTGAATTCCTGATCCGCGGTCAATCGGGCGGATCGCCGGAACAATTGTTTGCCAGCCTGGATCCCGCGGACCGTTATCGCGTGGATCTGGAATCCAAGGCCTCGGCATTCGAGCTGGCGCGGCGGCTGGGCCTGACCGATGTAAAGCTGTCGGTCAATCTGTTGCCCATGTCACTGATTGAGGATCCGGCCGCGGTCGACCGCCTGGTGGATCAGATTGCGGCGTGCGCGCTGTTGCCACAGCATGTGATCGTCGAAATCACCGAACAGGAAGCGATCGAGCGGCCGCGCGCCTTCAGGGATGCGATCGAACGGCTGCGCCGCGCCGGCATCGGCGTTGCGATCGATGATTTCGGGGCTGGCTATGCGGGCCTGTCGCTGCTGGCCGAGTTTCAGCCGGACAAGCTCAAGATCGACCGCCAGCTCATTCAGAACATTCATCAGGACGGACCGCGCCAGGCAATCGTCTGCGGCATTGCCCGCACGTGCAGCGCAATGGGCATCACGCCTGTCGCCGAAGGCGTGGAGCGGATCGAGGAATGGTGCTGGTTGCAGGCTGCCGGAATCGAGCGGTTCCAGGGCTATCTGTTTGCCAAACCGGCGCTCAATGCCGTCCCTGAAGTGCAGTGGCCTGAACGCGTCCGACTGGACTGATTCGTCTCAGGCAGCGCGCATTACCGCCTGGCCGCTTTGGGCAACCACGCCGTGAACCAGGCCGCTGCGCCAAGCGCCGCCAGGATGACCACCGTGCCCACGGTGGTGGTGAAAGCCGGCACGTACATCATCGCCAGATCCGCCAGCACGATGACGACGAACGCGCCGGCCCACGCCCACGCGATCCGTTCCGCGGTGCGCCGGAACGCCGGACGGGCGGCCACCTCGGGCGACACCCGTTCCATCGCGTACTGAAGCGTGAAGGGACGGCCGGCAAAGATCGAACCCAGCACGATGGCCAGCAGCCCCGCGTCCACCAGCAGCCGAACGCTCAACAGCGACGGACTGAACGCCGGGAAGCGCGTCGCGAAGGCAAGCGCCCCGAACAGGATCAGCGATCCGACCTCGAGTGTCTTGGGCGAAACGTGAAGAATGAACCGGTCCCGGATGACCAGCAGGGCGGAAACGGCCGTGGCGGCCACGAGCGCGGCGTGGGTGCCGACCCGGTGCTCCAACAGCGCAAAGGTGATGAAGGGAACGAAGGCGAGCAGCAGTTTCACGGTGATCCTCCGGCGAAGGCGTGCCGCTGAAATTAGCATCCGCTGTTTGTTTCCGCCAACGAAATCGCGCCCGCCAACCCAGCCAGCGAATGCGGTCCCATCCGCCATCCGAACGATCCCAAGCGGCGTGCGCCCCGGCTATGTTGTCGAGCAGCGTCACGCCTGACGCGCCGGCATACAAGAATCGTCAAGATTGTCGATTCTTGAATATTGCCTCGCGCGCTTGCCGATACCTTAGGGTTTTCGTTACTGAGGGATGGACATGTATTCACTACCCAAGCGTTGCGGCGCAGAGTTCTTCGGCACCTTCTGGCT
Organism: Achromobacter sp. UBA5777; assembly: GCF_002418565.1. Lineage (NCBI taxonomy): Bacteria > Pseudomonadati > Pseudomonadota > Betaproteobacteria > Burkholderiales > Alcaligenaceae > Achromobacter > Achromobacter sp. UBA5777. The sequence continues at coordinate 26,610 of NZ_DIEJ01000082.1, forward strand.
GGTGCTGGGCGGTTGCGGCGCGGCGGTGCTGGCCGCCGGTTTTCCCCAATTGGGCATCGGATTCGCGGGCGTTGCGCTGGCGTTCGGCCTGACCGTCCTGACGATGGTCTTTGCTGTGGGCCACATATCTGGCGGGCACTTCAATCCCGCTGTCACAGTCGGCCTGGTGGCCGGCGGACGCTTCCCCGCCCGAGAAATCCTGCCGTACGTCATCGTTCAGGTTCTGGGCGCCATTGCCGCTGCGGCGGTCCTGGCCTGCATCGCAAACGGCAAGCTGGGTTTCGACCTGAGGGCCAGCCACTTCGCCGCCAATGGCTACGGCGCCTATTCACCGGGCAAGTACACGCTGCTGGCCGCGATGGTGACCGAAGTGGTGCTCACCGCCGGCTTTATCTTCGTGATTCTCGGCGCCACCAGCAGGCGGGTGCCGGCCGGCTTTGCGGCCATTCCCATTGGCTTTGCGCTGACCCTCATTCACCTCATCAGCATCCCGGTCACCAATACGTCGGTGAACCCCGCACGCTCGACCGGACCGGCGCTGTTCGTGGGTGGCTGGGCGTTGGAACAGTTGTGGCTGTTCTGGCTGGCGCCTATAGTGGGCGCGGTCATCGGCGCGGCGGCCTACCGGCTGGTCAGTGACCCGGCAATCGAACGCGCCTGACAGGACGGAGCCGCGGCGCGGCGGATCACTCCCGAGCCGCCGCGGGCTGAAAATGGGGCCGGTCAGATGATGGCGCGATGAAGCAGGTTGTACATTACGCACTATCACCTGCTTCATCTTTACAGGATCGCCCATCATGACCGCCCCAGAAGTCGTTATCTCCCCCTCGATCGCCTGCGCGAACGACCGGCCCTTCGTGCTGTTCGGCGGCATCAATGTGCTGGAATCCAAGGATCTGGCGCTGCGCGCGTGCGAGGAGTACCAACGCGTCACCCGCAAACTGGGCATTCCCTACGTATTCAAGGCGTCGTTCGACAAGGCCAATCGCTCGTCCATCCATTCGTACCGCGGCCCTGGCCTCGAAGAAGGCATGAAGATCTTCGAAGCCGTGAAAAAGGAATTCGGTGTGCCGGTCATTACCGACGTCCACGAACCGTGGCAGGCGGCGCCGGTAGCCGAAGTTGCCGATATCCTGCAACTGCCGGCCTTTCTGGCGCGCCAGACGGATCTGGTCGTCGCGATGGCCAAGACGCAGCGCGTGGTCAATATCAAGAAGCCGCAGTTCCTCAGTCCCGCGCAGATGCTGAACATCGTCGAGAAGTTCACCGAGGCCGGCAACGACAAGCTGATTCTGTGTGATCGCGGCACCAGTTTTGGCTACGACAATCTGGTCGTCGATATGCTGGGTTTCGGCGTCATGAAAAAAGTGTCCGGCAACCGCCCGCTGATCTTCGACGTGACCCACGCGCTGCAGCAGCGCTCGTCGCTGGACGCGGCATCCGGCGGTCGTCGTGAACAGGTCGCAGACCTGGCGCGCGCCGGCATGGCGGTCGGGCTGGCGGGCCTTTTCCTGGAAGCCCACCCCGATCCCAAAAACGCCAAATGCGATGGCCCCAGCGCGTTGCCGCTGGACAAGCTCGAGCCCTTCCTGACGCAACTCAAGCAGCTCGACGACCTGGTGAAGTCCTTTGCGCCGATCGACATCGAACCCTGACGCGTGCGCGGTCATCACACGGCCGCCAAGCTGTTATACGATCCAGGCCAAACATTAGGGAGGCCTGGATGTCTTTGTATGTGATCGTCGCCGTGCGCAAAGAGGCCGGAAGTGGCCATATCGCCTACGTGCGCTGGGGGCAGGCCGTGCGCGGCGTTCCCGGCTGGATCTCGGAGCCCACGACGGCCGCAGCCGCCGAAGTCATTGAACTCATCAAGGATGGCGCCGAGGTCGAGACCGCGATCAGTGTCGACGGCCTTACCGTCGCATCGCGCGCGGTGCGTGTGCTGGTGGACGCCGGCGGGCGCGAACACCTCGCGTCGGTGCCGGTGCCCAGTTCCACCTTGCACACGCTGTTCGACCTGCCGGAGTTCTAACCAGTGCGGCTGCCCTAGCGGCGGCCCTCGGCAAAGTTGACGAGCGCGTCGCCGGCCATCCGATAACGCACCCACTCATCCTGGGGCAGTGCGCCGATGGATTGATAGAAATCGATGGCGGGTTGATTCCAGTCCAGCACACTCCACTCGAGTCGTCCGCAGCCGTTCGTCACGGCCTCGCGTGCCAGATGACGCAGCAGGTCGCGCCCCGCGCCGATTCCACGGTGCTCGGGCGTGACGTACAGGTCCTCGAGATAGATGCCGTTTTTTCCGAGCCAGGTGGAGTAGCTGTAGAAATAGACGGCGTAGCCAATGGCCTTGCCGTCCAGCAGGCAGATCAACGCCCGGGCGGGAGCGCCTTCGGCAAACAAGGTGCGTTCGACGTCGTCGGCGCTGGCGATCACCTCATGCGCGGCGCGTTCATAGACGGCCAGTTCGGTAATGAAGGCATGGATCTGGGCCGCGTCCGACGGTGCGGCAGGACGAATTTCGATATTCACGGATCTTTCCTGTTTGTTGGGATGGCTATCCTACTCGCTATTGGCGCAGCGGGCAGGCCGGAACGTGGGGAATACCCTTGTTGCGCGGCGGACCGCCCGGCGCGACGCTTTATCGGGATTGAACCAGAGTCCAGACGCGTGCTCACGAAGGATGCCTTCAATGCCCGAGACTGCTCCTGCTGTCGCACACAAGCCGCCGCCCGCCGGCCGCAGACGGCGGTTTTCCTGGATCTGGCTGGTGCCGATTGTTGCGGCGCTGGGCGGCCTGCTGCTCGTGCTGAAGGTCTGGATGGACGCAGGGCCCGAGGCCACGATCAGCTTCCAGACGGCGGAAGGGCTGGAGGCCGGCAAGACACAGGTGCGCTACAAGGAAGTCAACGTCGGCACCGTCCAGCGCGTGGCGCTCAACGAGGACCGGACCGGCGTGATTGCGACGGTCCAGCTCAACAAGGACGCGGCTGGGCTCCTGCAGGAGGGCACCGTGTTCTGGGTGGTGCGGCCGCGCCTGACGCTCAGTGGCGTTTCAGGTCTGAACACGTTGCTGTCCGGCGCCTACATCGGCCTGGATCCCGCCGGCCGCAATGGCGGCAGCGATCCGCGCAAGGCGACGAAGTTCGCTTTCGTCGGCCTGGAAGTCCCGCCCGAGGTGACGCAGGACAGGCCGGGCAAGCGCTTCACCCTCAAGGGCCACGACCTTGGTTCGCTGGACATCGGATCGCCCGTCTATTTCCGGCGCATCGCGGTAGGGCAGGTGGTTAGCTATCGCCTGGATGCCACCGGCCAGGGCGTCGATATCCAGGTGTTCGTCGATGCGCCCAACGACGCCTTCGTCAACGAAGGCACGCGTTTCTGGAACGCCAGCGGGGTGGACTTCTCGGTGGATTCGGGCGGGCTGCAAGTGCGATCTCAGTCGTTGGTGTCGGTGATCGTGGGCGGCGTCGCCTTCGACTCGGTCGAGACCCGTTTACACACCGCAGCCAAACCGGACGCCGCGTTCGTCATCTACCCCTCCGAGACCGCGGCACGCGCGCAGCCGGACGGCACGCCGCTGCGCATCCGCATGCGGTTCGACCAATCAGTGCGCGGACTGTCCGTGGGCGCGCCCATCGACGCGTTTGGCGCGTCGGTCGGCCAAGTGGACGCCATCGGACTGGAACTCGATCGCAGCACGCAACAGTTCTATGCGCTGGTGGATGCCACCCTCTATCCGGAGCGGCTGGGCGCCAAAACGTTTGAAGAAATCAAGGAGTTTTCCGGTTCTACGGACACGCATCCCAGCGGCAAGCTGATGGCGGCCCTGGTCGACCAGGGAATGCGGGCGCAGTTGCGCATCGGCAACCTGTTGACAGGCCAGTTGTATGTCGCCATGGCAGTATTCCCGGACGCCGAGCCGGTGACGTTCAAGATGGAAGAAGCGCCTTTCATTCCCACGGTGCCGAACAATTTGGACCAGCTGCAACTGCAGATCAACAGCATCCTGACCAAGCTCGACAGGATTCCCTTTGAAGGCCTGGGCGCCGAACTCAATAACCTGCTGCAGGGCACGTCCAAGCTGATGAGGCGGCTGGACACACAGCTTGCGCCCGAGGCGACCGCGACGTTGCGCCAGGCAAGCCGGTCGCTCGCCGCCGTCGGCGGGCTGCTCAGTCCCGATGCCGGCCTGCCCGTCAATACGAGCGCACTGCTGCAAGAACTGGCGCGCACGGCGAGGTCGCTACGGGAGTTGGCAGACTACCTGCAGGCTCACCCGGGGTCCCTGCTGCGAGGGCGCGCGCCTGATCCGGTGACCGGCCGGTCGACGGCTCGTTGATCTGGTACGCAGCCTTGCACCGGGAACGCCACTTGCTGTATGACGCCGGGGCGCCGCTTGGTTGCGGACCGAGCGGCGCCCCGTCAGAGCGGAGACTCAGCATGGACCATAGTGAAATGATGGCGCGCATGATTACGTTGCCGGTGTCGCCGGGCAGATTCGACGGGTGGGACGGCGTGCTTTCAACCCTTGCGGACTGCCTTATGCAGGTGCAGGGAAAGCTCACGGAAGCCGATGTGAAACGCTTTCTGGACGTGGGCGCGCTGGTGTATCGGACCTGCTGTCAGGACGAGGCGCGGCAGCGCTGGACGGCCGAGGAGCTGGCTGCCTATCACCGCAAGGCGCCTGCAGACGCCTGAGGTGCGCGGATCAAAAAAGGCACTGCCTCAACGCAAAGGTCCTGCCAAACGCGCGGACCTCGTCGCCGTCCACCGATGCCGCCACATCCCAGTGGTCGCCTCGGGTGACAAGAATGGACTGGCTTGAAAAGGCGTGACGAAGCGCAAATTGCCAGAATGCGCCTTCCGAGCCCTCGGGCGCCAAATCATGCGGTCCGATCTGCAGTCGAGACGGCCGAGGGGTTGCGCCCATCGACCACTTCAGCGCGATCAACAAGAACGCGAAACGCGCGGAGGCAGAAGCAGGCTGAATACACAGGACTCGAATCTTCTCGCTCATGGCCATCACCCTGGCTGAACAGATGAGCCAGCGTAGCAAACGCCGTGCCGCGCCTCCATACCGCGTTTGGTCGATTCAGCGTTGCGCCCATGTCCTGACGCATGACCGGTTGATAGAATGGCCGGCCGCCTAGCGCCGTTTTGCCCAGGAGATCCGCATGTCCCGAATCGTCGTCAATCCCGATACGGTATTCAATTCCGTGCAATACGGATTCAGCCAGGCGGTTATCGTGAGCGGGCAGCGCCGTATGCTGCTGTCCGGCCAGGTCGGCGTGGACGTCAACGAGAAGACGGTCGGTCCGGGGCTTCAGGTGCAAACCGAGGCCGCGCTGGACAACGTCGAGCGCGTGCTGGCGGCGGCCGGCGGCAGCCTGTCGCAGGTCATCATGCTGCGCATCTACATCTGCGATTCAGTGAGCACCGAACAGGAAGTCGTGGCGCAGGCGCTGCGGGACCGCTTCAAGGTCGATCCGCCGCCGTCTTCCTGGGTCATCGTCAGCGGGCTGTCGCTGCCGGAATGGTTGATCGAGATTGAAGCGGAAGCGATGCTCGACTGAGCAGCGGGTTGCGGCGTTCCATCTGGGCGCCTGCTAGGCTGACGCCTCGCGCCATGGCGGCTGGGCAAAAGCTGCGCGCAGGGACGCCAGAAATCCCGCCGTGCGCGCGGACAACTCCTGCCTAGTCTTCACCAACGCCACGACATTCGCGTCAGGCAGATTCCAGCCCGCCAGCAAGGGCACGAGTTCACCCGTCCGCAGGTGCGCGGTCACGTCCCATTCCGACCGCGCAATGATGCCGTGTCCGGCCCGCGCCCATTCCAACGCCGTCGCGCCGGCATTGCACGACATGACAGGCGCGATGCGCACGGCGACCCCCGCGCCGCGGGCACGGCTAAACCGCCACAGCGTCACGTCTTCGTCGTTTTCGCGCAAGGCGATGCAGTCGTGGTTGCGCAGGTCCTCCGGCGTGGTCGGCGAGCCGCGGCGCGCCAGGTAGGCGGGCGATGCGCACAGGATGCGCCGGTTGGGAGCCAGCGGGTAGGCGACCAGCGTGGAGTCGCGCAACTCTCCGATATGAACCATTACGTCCCAGTCATCCGACGCCAGGCGGGGAGGGCCGTCCGACAATGTCAGGCTGGCCGTGACGTCTTCGCTGCGCGACCGGAAATCCGCGACCAATCCGGCGATGTAACGTTGGCCGAACCCCAGCGGTGCAACCACCCGTAGGTGTCCCGCCACGACGCCGCGGCGTCCCGCCAATTCGTCGGCCAGCAACGTCAGGTCATTGCAGATCTGCGCGGCCCGCATCGCCAATAGACGGCCTTCTTCGGTCAACGCGATGCCACGGGCCGACCGGTTGACCAGTCGTACGCCCAGCCGCTTTTCCAACGCGTTCAGGCGCTGCGTGATCGCAGGTGGCGTGACGTCCAGCGCGCGCGCTGCTTGCGCAAGCGAGCCCGCCGTGGAAAGGCTCAGGAAAAAGCGCAGGTCGTCAGTGGCAATCATTCAGTTAAAGCTTAATGGGATATTAAGTTTCCATTAAACAAGGGAAGCGCCGTCCGCGCCATACTGCGTGCTGATTCCCGCAGGCCCGTCGTGCCTGCCGCTCACTCGCAAAGAGATTGCCATGACCCTGGAAACCGTCGCATCCACGCTGGATGCCCTGGAAACGCCCTGCCTGCTGCTCGACGAAACGCGCATGACGCGCAATATCGCGCGTCTGAACGCCCTGATGGCTGGCCACGGCGTCCAGTTGCGTCCCCATCTGAAAACGCCTAAGTCCATCGAGGTCGCCCGCCGGCTGATGGCGACGCCGCAAGGGCCAGCCGCCGTCTCGACCTTGCAAGAGGCCGAACAGTTCGCCGCTGCTGGCGTCACGGATCTGCTGTATGCGGTGGGCGTGTCGCCGTCGAAGCTCGACCGCGTGGTGGCCTTGCGACAGCGCGGCGTCGACCTGACCGTTGTCGTCGACAGCATCGAGGCCGCGCGCGCGGTGTCGGCGCGTGCCAAAGCTGCCGGCGATCCCATCCCGGCGCTCATCGAGATCGATTGCGACGGCCACCGTGCCGGCGTGCAGCCCAAGGACACGGACCAACTGCTGGCAATCGCGCGCGTGTTGCACGAAGGCGGGGCGTGCCTGCGCGGCGTCATGACGCACGCGGGCGAATCCTATGGCTGCCGCAGCGTCGAGGCGATTGCTGACATGGCCGAACAGGAACGCTGGGCCGCCGTGAGCTGCGCAGAGGCGATCCGCGGCGCGGGCCTCCCGTGCCCGGTCGTCAGCGTCGGTTCCACGCCCACCGCGCACTTTGCACGCAATCTGGACGGTGTGACGGAAGTCCGCGCCGGCGTGTACGTTTTCTTCGACTTGGTCATGGCCGGATTGGGCGTGTGCAGCGTGGACGACATCGCTGCGACGGTGCTGACCACCGTCATCGGCCATCAGCCCGAGAAGGGCTGGATTCTGGTTGATGCGGGATGGATGGCCATGTCGCGGGACCGTGGCACCGCCAAGCAGCCGGTGGACCAGTTGTACGGGCTGGTGTGCGATGTGGACGGCAAGGTCTATCCGGACGTGCTGCTGGCCGAAACCAACCAGGAGCAGGGGATTATCAAGGTGCGCCCTGGCAGCAACGCGGTCCTGCCGGACCTGCCCATCGGCGCCAAACTGCGCATTGTCCCGAATCACGCCTGCGCGACGTGCGCGCAGCACGACGCCTACGAGGTCGTGCGCCCCGGCGAGCCGGGCGTGGTGGCACGCTGGGAACGCTTCCGTGGCTGGTGAGCCGCGCATCAAAAAGGATTTCGGCATGGACTTCATTCAAACGCCCGACGCCACGCTGCCGGCCGGGCATTATTCCCAGGCGGTTCGCGCCAACGGCTTCGTCTTCGTATCGGGGCAGCTGGGCTTTTTGTCCCCGGCCGGACCCGGCGTGCGCCCTGTGCTGGCGGCGGACGCGGCCGGCCAGACAAGGGAAGCGCTGCGCAGCGTGCGGGCCATTCTTGAAGCCGCAGGCTCGTCGTTATCGTCCGTGGTCAACGTCACCGTTTACATCCCGGACGTCAGTCTGTGGGATGAGGTCAATGCGGTGTACGAAGCGTGCTTTGGCAGCCACCGCCCCGCCCGCGCCATTGTGCCCACGCGCGACCTCCATTACGGCGCGCTGGTGGAAATCAGTGTGGTGGCGGTGGGCTGACCGAGTACTGCGGGGCAAGGACGGACGCGAGAGGCCGCCAAACAGGTCACGCCTATAATGCGAGCGCCTCAATGCCCTTGGCGGAGACCGTCCACATGCATTACGAGTATCTGTTCTGGTCCATGGCTGCCATGGTGGCCGCCGCACTTGCCGGCGGCGCCTTGTGCGGCCGCCTGCAGTCCGTCAAGCAACTGGTGATCGGCCTGCTGGGGTTGGCGGCGGCAATCTTCGCGGTGGTGCTGCTGCTGGCGCGCCAGGGCGGGTTCGATGAACTGGCGGCGATGCTATCCATCGCCGCCTTCATGTTCAGTCTGGTGATCGGCGCCGCGGCGGCGTTGCTGACGCGGCGTATCCGGCTACACCGTCAGCAACAGCAGATGCCTCAATCATTGCGCCAATGACGCGCTGATCGGCCGGCGGGGCCTTTCATTCTTCCGCGTCGAAGTCCTCATCCTCTTCGTCGTCCTCATCCTGCTCGAGGGCGTCGTAACCCTTCCAGGTAATACGCCAGCGCGTCGCACCGGCGTTCGCCGAAGTCTCGCTGACCTGCTTGACCAGGCCAGCGTCTTCCAGCAGGTCCAGGTGATGCGCGATGACCTGCAGGCCTTGCTCTTCGGGATGCGGCGCCAGCGCGGCGTTCTTGATGTCGTGCGTGCTGAGGTTGGGGCCGGGGGCGTCGCGCAGGGCGCCCAGAATCGTGACGACCAAGTCGAAATCGCGTTGCATGTTGTCCACCATGTAGGGGTAAAAGAACACGCCGACGATAGCAGACTTCGGCTGCAGCAATAGGACTGCGCGCGCGCCTGCGTTACAGTCCGGGGTTCTTGCTAAACCACATTCGAAAACACCATGAAAAAACCCGCAGAACGGGATTGCCTGGCGGTCGTCCCCGGCTACACGGGCCAGTCCGCCAAGCTGTTCCTCTCGCGCGGCGAGGATGAGCGCATCGACGGCGTGACCGTCTACGACCTGCTCGGCCACGTCAAGCAGCAGGGCGACGCCGAGGCCGCCGCCGCCTGGGTGGGCGAATGGCTCGCCAAAGAGGCCGACAACCGCAAGGCCCGCCGCACTCAGCTCCAGGCCCAGCTTTTCCTGTGCAAGCTGGCAGGCGACGAGAAGTCCGCCTTCCTGGCCGCGCAAAAGCCGCTGGCGCGCGTGTTGGCCGAAGCCGGGGTGCGCTGCCGTAGCGTGGCAGCCACGTCCGGCGCCGCCCGCCAGTCGCTGGGCCCCCCCCTGTCCAAGAAACGTTAGCCTAAGGCTGTTATAGTCGCGCCTGGGCGTGCGTGAGCACCTGCATGGTGCAGCGCCCTGGCGGGCTCAGCCCGCAAATCAAGGAAGATGGAAATGGAAATACTCAGTCGGCACGTTGCCGACGTAGCGGGCGGCGTCGAGCTGCACACCACGCTGGATGGCGAAAGCATCAGCGTCTATGTCGTGATGGGCATAGACGATCTCAATGCGATCGCAGACATCGTGCCTCGCGAAAAAGTCGATGCAGGAGCGGACATACACGCCGCCAATGTCGACAATGTTGATAATGCGCAAGAACAGATCGACCAAGTGCTGGAAAATATGAATCCCGGCGACGTGGCGGTTTTCCTTTGCTCGGGTCCCGATGCTTTTGGCGCGGCGCTCGACTTGTTGGGTTTACCTATCGACGAGTAAGCCTGACGGCAAACCATAGTGTCATCCAAACGGCGTATTGCAGGTCGTACGCGCTTTTGATGGCATTTATATAAGCCTTGTTTGTTTTTTTATGATGTATTGGTGTTAACACCAATGCAGGGACTCGTTTACCCTTTAAAAACGTGCGAAATAACTGCGCAGTTTCTCTTTGTTGCATTATTGGCACGTATTTTTTAGGATTATGTTGACTTGTGAGGGGAACATAACGATAGTGTCGGCACACGATCACAAGCGTTGCGATTTTCGATCAGTGCCGTGCCTTTTCCGGCTCAGCGTTATTGTTCTACTGTCCCCTCCTTGATTGATTCGTGACCTCCGGGCATTTGCCCATTATCTCTAGGAAATACAGTATGGAAACCGGCGTCGTTAAGTGGTTCAATTCGGAAAAGGGTTATGGCTTCATCACCCCGGAAGCGGGCGGCAAGGACCTTTTCGCTCACTTCTCCGAAATTCAGGGCTCGGGCTTCAAGTCTCTGGAAGAGAACCAGCGCGTCAGCTTTGTGACGGCCAATGGCCCCAAGGGCCCGCAAGCCACGAAGATTCAAGTCCTGTAAGGATCTGAGTTTTCTCAAGAAGGCCCCTCGCGGGGCCTTTTTTGTTTTCTACGCGGTATCCTTGACGGCCGATTTTCCTCGCGGCCAACGCTTCCAATTCCCCGAGTCCATCGCCGCCATGACCACGACACCGCCAAAGACGTTCGCCCTGCAACCCGACGAGGTCGTCGCATTCTGGCTGGACGCTGGCCCCGCGCAGTGGTTCAGCAAGAGTGCCCAGTTCGATGCGGACTTTCGGGCGCGCTTTGAAGATGCGCATATGGCGGCGGCTGCCCGCCGACTCGATGCCTGGCTGGACGAACCCGCTGGCGCAATCGCGCTGATGATCCTGTTGGACCAGTTTCCGCGCAATGCCTACCGCGATACCGGGCATATGTTCGCCACTGACGCGTTGGCGCTGCATTTTGCCGAACGCGCCATCGCGGCGGGCCATGATCTTGCGGTCGATCCCTCGCTGCGCCAGTTTTTCTACATGCCGTTCGAACACGCCGAGAACCTGGCCGCGCAGAATCGGGCTATCGCCTTGATGGAGCCGCTGGGTGCGGAAGCCGTGCGTTGGGCCGTCCTGCATCGCGACATCATCAAGCGGTTCGGGCGTTTCCCGCACCGGAACGCGGCATTGGCTCGACAGACGACCCAGGCCGAACGCGAATTCCTGGAATCGGGTGGTTTCGCCGGGTAGGGCGCGCGGCACTCATAGGGACTTCGAGCGGCGCAGTGTCCACCTGTATCGGTACGTGGCAAGTTGAAAATGTTGGGCGTGCCGTGACGCCCGGCTTGCGCTCTTTAGCGGGTGTAGCGGGCTTTTCCGGGCGTGAATCCAGCCCTTTCGGACATTTGACGTTTTTCCGGGTTCACCAATAAACTGGTTTCAGCGAGATTCTCAAGCGACGCGGTCTGCGTTCTCCTTGGTCGCCGTCAGTGGTGCCGCGGTTGCTATCCTCTCCCATCCTTGAAGATCTGGCGTCCCGCGAGCAATCGCTTTTTAGGTCAAGGACATCCCATGGCAACCGGCATCGTCAAGTGGTTCAACGCCGAAAAGGGTTATGGCTTCATCATGCCCGACGACGGCAGCAAGGATCTTTTCGCTCACTACTCCGAAATCCGTAGCGAAGGCTATAAGTCGCTACAAGAAAACCAGCGGGTCACTTTCGACGTTGGAACCGGCCCCAAGGGTCCCAGCGCCAAGAACATCAAGGTCGCGGCCTGAGCTTCTTGGGTAGTGCTCCGGGCTCTGACCCGGTGTTCTATCCATAAAAAAGCCCCCACGTTTTGCGCGTGGGGGCTTTTTTTGTCCTGGCTTGCCTTAGTGCTTGGCTGAGCTGCCGGTCGACAGCTTGTCGACCAGGGCGATCCCCAGCGCCGACAGGATGAAGATGGCGTGAATGATGGTCTGCCACATCACGCCGGCTTCGGTGAAGCGCGCGTTCGGCGTGCCGATGGTGCCGGCTTCGATGAAGGTGCGCAGCAGGTGGATCGACGATATCCCGATGATGGCCATCGCAAGCTTCACTTTGAGCACGCTGGCATTCACGTGGCTCAGCCACTCCGGCTGGTCGGGATGGTTCTGCAGGCGCAGGCGCGATACGAACGTCTCGTAGCCACCCACGATGACCATCACCAGCAGGTTGGAAATCATGACCACGTCGATCAGTCCGAGCACGATCAGCATGATTTCCATTTCGCCGAAGCTGGTGGCGTGGGTGACCAGGTGCCAGAGCTCCTTGAGGAACAGCATCACGTAGACGCCCTGCGCGACGATGAGGCCCAGGTATAGCGGTAGCTGCAGCCAGCGCGAACTGAAGATGAGGCTGGGAAGCAGGCCTAGGCGGGGAGGGGGATTCGGGATCATGTGGGTGCGAGCCGTTGGGTTTGCGAAAAAAAGCGCGGCGGCAATTCTATCAACGCCATGGCACAGCGGACATCTCTTTTGGCCGGCTTTAAAAGGGCTAGCATGGCAGCCTTCGAATTGCTCGGCTATTTGGTAAGAGAAAATCGCATTTGCGAAACTCTGTGCCGGAATGCTTCGAAAGCTGTGGGCGTATATAGAATTGCCGCCTCGTTTGCATAGAACAAGTCAATAGGAGTTTGTTCCCATGAAGATCCGCTACACCGTCGCCGCGTTGGCCGTTGCGCTCGCCCCTTACTCGGCCGCACATGCGTTGGACATCGGTGGGCTCGTCGGCGCCGGCGCCAAGGTCGTCCAGGCGGCCACGCTGAGCGATGCCGAGATCAAGACCCTGTCGGACAAGGCGTGCGCGCAAAGCGATTCGCAGGAAAAGATCGCCGCGCCGGGCAGCAAGTACGACGCCCGTCTGCAGAAGATCGCCAAGGCACTGGGCAGCACGGTCAATGGCCAGAAAGCCAGCTACAAGGTCTATGTCACCAAGGACGTCAACGCGTGGGCAATGGCCAACGGCTGCATCCGCGTGTATAGCGGTCTCATGGACATGATGACGGACGACGAAGTAATGGGCGTGGTCGGCCACGAAATCGGTCACGTGGCCCTGGGCCACACCAAGAAGGCGATGCAGACCGCCTACACGGTGTCGGCTGCGCGTGACGCGGCGGGCGCGGCTGGCGGCGCCACTGTGGCTCAGTTGAGCTCCTCGCAACTGGGCGACCTGACCGAGAAGTTCATCAACGCGCAGTTCTCGCAATCGCAGGAAAGTGCGGCGGACGATTATTCGTTCGACCTGCTGCAGTCCAAGAAACAGAATACGCGGGGTCTCGTGACCGCGTTCCAGAAGCTGGCCGAGCTGGACGGCGGCAAGAGCGATATGATGAGCTCGCACCCGTCCTCGGCCAAGCGTGCGCAGCACATCGAAGACCGCATCGCCAAGGCCAAGTAACCTCTCGGCAAGGCGTCCGTCCTCGCTTTTTGGGCGATAAACGGGGCGCGAGCATCCGGGCAAATCCGGGGCTCGCGCCCCTTTGCGTCAGGGTGCCGGAAGTTTCCGGTAAAATGCCGCGTTTATCCGCCCGTAATCTCATCTCTCGGAAAATAGGTCTTTTAATGCAGCCTGTGGTTGAAACCCTCTCCGGCCTGGAGCGCCGTGTTGATCTGGCCGTCTCGGTGGCCGACGTCGAAAAGGAAGTCCAGGCGCAATTGAAGCGCGTGGCTCGGACCGCCAAGGTCCCCGGCTTCCGTCCGGGCAAGGCGCCGCTCGCCATGCTCGAGCGCAGCCATGGTCCCAGCATCCGCTACGACGTGATCAATAGCCAAGTTGGCCGTGCCTTTGAACAAGCCATCGACGGCGCCAAGTTGCGCGTTGCCGGCGCCCCGAACCTCGAGCCCAAGACGGAAGGCGTTTCCGACGACACGCTGGCGTTCACCGCCACGTTCGAGGTCTACCCCGAAGTCGCCGTGCCGGACCTGTCCGAGCTGGCCGTCACCCGCTACGAAACCGCCGTCACCGACGCAGAAGTCCAGCAGACGCTGGACGTGCTGCGTAAGCAACGCGCCACGTTCGAAGCCCGTGAAGGCCGCGCCAGCGCCGACGGCGACCGCGTCACCCTCGACTTCGCCGGCACCATCGACGGCGTGCCGTTCGAAGGCGGCAAGGCCGAAGACTTCCCGTTCGTGCTCGGCCAAGGCCGCATGCTGCCGGAATTCGAAGAAGCCGCCCGCGGCCTGAAGGCTGGCGAAACCAAGGTTTTCCAGCTCAAGTTCCCGGATGACTACCAAGGCGTTGAAGTCGCCGGCAAGACCGCCGAATTCACCATCACCATCAAGGAAGTGGCTGAAGGCGTCCTGCCCGAACTGAACGGCGAATTCGCCAAGTCGCTCGGCCAAGCCGAAGGCGACGTCGAAAAGCTCAAGGCCGACATCCGCAGCAACATCGAGCGCGAAGTGAAGGTCCGTTCGCAAGGCCGCACCAAGGCCAGCGTCATGGACGCCCTGGTCGAAGCCGGCAAGTTCGACGTGCCGAAGGCCCTGATCGACAACGACGTGCAAGGCCGTATCGCCGCTGCCCGCGAAGAACTGAAGCAGCGCGGCGTGCCCAATGCCGAATCCGTGCCGATCCCGGCCGAGGCTTTCTCGACCGAATCCGAGCGCCGCGTCCGCCTGGGCCTGCTAGTGTCCGAACTGGTCAAGCAAGCTCAGCTGCAAGCCAAGCCGGAACAGGTGCGCGCACGCATCGAAGAATTCGCCCAGAACTACGAACAACCCGCCCAGGTTGTCAGCTATTACCTGGCAGACCGCCAGCGTCGTGCTGAAATCGAGGCTATCGTGCTCGAAGACAACGTCGTCGCGCATGTTCTGGAAAAGGCCAAGGTCACCGACGAAAAGGTGGCTTTCGATCAGTTGATGGGGATGGCGTAACACTATGCAGAGATTCACCGATTTCTATGCGGCAATGAATGGCGGGTCTTCGGTGACCCCCACCGGCCTGGGCTACATTCCCATGGTGATCGAGCAGTCGGGGCGCGGCGAGCGCGCCTACGACATCTATTCGCGTCTGCTCCGCGAACGGCTCATTTTCCTGGTGGGTCCGGTGAACGACGCCACGGCCAACCTGGTCGTGGCTCAGTTGCTGTTCCTGGAATCGGAGAATCCTGACAAGGACATTTCCCTGTACATCAACTCGCCCGGCGGGTCGGTGTACGCGGGAATGGCCATTTTTGACACCATGCAGTTCGTCAAGCCGGACGTGTCCACCCTGTGCACCGGCCTCGCGGCCAGCATGGGCGCGTTCCTCTTGGCGGCTGGCAAGAAGGGCAAGCGTTTCACCCTGCCCAACTCGCGCATCATGATTCACCAGCCCTCGGGCGGCGCCCAGGGGCAGGCTTCCGACATCCAGATCCAGGCCCGCGAAATCCTGGACCTGCGCGAGCGCCTCAACCGCATCCTGTCCAACAACACCGGACAGAGCATGGAGCGCATCGAGCTGGACACGGAACGTGACAACTTCATGTCGGCCGAAGATGCGGTATCGTATGGCCTGGTGGACAAGGTCATGGCCTCCCGGTCCGAAGGCTGACTTCCCGGTTGAACCAGACCCGCTGCCATCATGTTTGAGTAAGCGCATGCGCTAGGCCATTTACCCGGCCTGGCGCATCTTTACCTGAGATACGAAAGAAATATGCCTGAAAAAAAGGGATCGGCAGACGCTAAGGTGCTGCATTGCTCGTTTTGCAATAAAAGCCAGCACGAAGTCCGCAAGCTGATCGCGGGTCCGTCGGTATTCATCTGCGATGAATGCATAGACTTGTGCAACGACATCATCCGCGAAGAGGCGCAGGCCACCGCGCGCGCGGCGATTCGTTCCGAGCTGCCCACTCCGGCTGAAATCAAGACTTTCCTCGACCAGTACGTCATTGGGCAATCGTCGCCCAAGCGCATGCTGGCCGTGGCCGTCTACAACCACTACAAGCGCATTCGCCACGGCGAAATCAAGGGCGACGAAGTCGAGCTCTCCAAGAGCAACATCATGCTGATCGGGCCCACCGGCTCCGGCAAGACGCTCCTGGCCCAGACGCTGGCTCGCATGTTGAACGTGCCCTTCGTCATGGCCGACGCCACCACGCTGACCGAAGCCGGTTATGTGGGTGAAGACGTCGAAAACATCATTCAGAAGTTGCTGCAGAACTGCAACTATGAAGTCGAAAAAGCCCAGCGCGCCATCATCTACATCGACGAGATCGACAAGATTTCGCGCAAGTCCGACAACCCGTCCATCACCCGCGACGTGTCGGGCGAGGGCGTGCAGCAGGCTTTGCTGAAGCTGATCGAAGGCACGGTGGCGTCGGTACCTCCGCAGGGCGGCCGCAAGCACCCCAATCAGGATTTCGTGCAGGTCGACACGACCAACATCCTGTTCATCGTGGGCGGCGCCTTCGACGGACTGGAAAAGGTCATCCGCGACCGCACTGAAAAGTCCGGTATCGGCTTCTCGGCGTCCGTGCGCGCCAAGTCCGAGCGCGGCGTCGGTGAATTGTTCTCCGAAGTCGAGCCCGAAGATCTCATCAAGTTCGGTCTCATCCCCGAACTGGTCGGCCGTCTGCCCGTGGTCGCCACGCTGGACGAGCTGGACGAAGCCGCGCTGGTCCAGATCCTGACCGAGCCCAAGAACGCCCTGCTCAAGCAATTCCAGAAGCTGTTCGCCATGGAAGGCGCCGAGCTCGACGTGCGGCCCGCTGCGCTTAAGGCCATCGCCCGCAAGGCGCTGCGCCGCAAGACGGGTGCTCGCGGTCTGCGCTCCATCATCGAACAGGCGCTGCTCGACACCATGTACGACCTGCCCTCGCAGGGCAACGTCAAGCGTGTGGTGCTCGACGAAAACGCCATCGAAGGCGAGGGCAAGCCCTTGCTGATCTACGCGGATGAAAACGCCGCGCCAGAGAAGCCGGAGCGCGGAGAAGTCCGCGACGCCGCCGCCTGATATTTCAAAAAAGCCCGTTCTCGTAACGGGTTTTTTTGCCTAGGGCGCTTCTCCATCCACGATCACGCTTTTCAGCCGGCCGCCATGGCCGCATACTGAAGACGGTTCCAGGGCCTTTTTGGGGCCTTTTGGTGATCCAGGCGGCCGAGATCTTGAATTTTCGGCTATTGTTCCCATAACAGACGTAATTGACGAGTTTGCTCGGGTATTACCCGGGTGTCCCGTCCCCATACGCCGAGTCATACCGAGGAACCTCATATGTCTGCCAGCCAGACCCTGCCTTCCGACCCGATCGACCTTCCCCTGCTGCCGCTGCGCGATGTCGTAGTGTTCCCGCATATGGTCATCCCGCTGTTCGTCGGCCGTCCGCGCTCCATCCGCGCGCTCGAGGTCGCGATGGAAGCGGGCAAAAGCATCATGCTGGTGGCTCAAAAGTCCGCCGGCAAAGATGACCCCACGCCTGAAGACGTATACGAAATTGGCTGCGTCGCCGGCATCCTGCAAATGCTCAAGCTGCCCGACGGCACCGTGAAGGTGCTGGTTGAAGGCACGCAACGCGCGCGCATCAATACCATCGAAGACGCCGATTCGCACTTCACCTGCCAGGTGTCGCCTATCGAACCGGACGCCATGCAGGGCTCCGAAACCGAAGCCTTGCGCCGCGCCATCGTTGCGCAGTTCGAGCAGTACGTAAAGCTCAACAAGAAGATCCCGCCCGAGATCCTCACCTCGCTGGCTGGCATCGACGATGCAGGCCGCCTGGCCGACACGATCGCCGCGCATCTTCCCCTGAAGCTCGAGCAGAAGCAGAAGATGCTCGAGATCACCGGCACATCCGAACGCCTCGAAGGCTTGCTCACGCAACTCGAAACCGAAATCGACATTCTCCAGGTCGAGAAGCGCATTCGTGGCCGCGTGAAGAAGCAGATGGAAAAGAGCCAGCGCGACTACTACCTGAATGAGCAGGTCAAGGCCATTCAGAAGGAGTTGGGCGAAGGCGAAGAGGGCGCGGACATCGAAGAGCTTGAAAAGAAGATCATCGCTGCCCACATGCCCAAAGAGGCGCGCAAGAAGGCCGATGCCGAGCTCAAGAAGCTCAAGCTCATGTCGCCCATGTCGGCCGAAGCCACCGTGGTGCGCAACTATATCGACACGCTCATCAATCTCCCCTGGAGAAAGAAGAGCAAGATCAACAACTCGATCAGCAACGCCGAGACGGTGCTGGACAATGACCACTACGGTCTCGAAAAGGTCAAGGAACGGATCCTCGAATATCTTGCCGTGCAACAGCGCGTGGACAAGGTAAAGGCGCCGATCCTGTGCCTGGTCGGCCCTCCGGGCGTCGGCAAGACCTCGCTTGGCCAGTCGATCGCCAAGGCTACGAACCGCAAGTTCGTGCGTATGGCGCTGGGGGGCGTGCGCGACGAAGCCGAGATCCGCGGTCACCGTCGTACGTACATCGGCTCGATGCCCGGCAAGATCGTGCAGAACATGTCGAAGGTCGGCGTGCGCAATCCGCTGTTCCTGCTTGATGAAATCGACAAGCTGGGCATGGATTTCCGCGGTGATCCCTCGTCGGCCCTGCTCGAAGTGCTGGATCCGGAACAGAACCACACGTTCCAGGACCACTACATCGAGGTCGACTTCGATCTGTCCGACGTCATGTTCGTGGCCACCAGCAACACGCTGAACATTCCGCCGGCCCTGCTGGACCGTATGGAAGTGATCCGCCTGTCGGGTTACACCGAGGAAGAAAAGATCCACATCGCCCGCGACCATCTGCTGCCCAAGCTGATGAAGAACAACGGCGTGAAGGATACCGAGCTGACGGTCGACGACAGCGCGCTGCGCGACATCGTGCGCTACTACACCCGCGAAGCCGGTGTCCGTGCGCTCGAACGCGAAGTGGGCAAGATCTGCCGCAAGGTTATCAAGCAATTGCTGACCCAAAGCGATCGCGCCAAGGCCGAGGGCAAAACGCTCGAGGTCAAGGCGGTCAACGTTACGGCCGACAACCTCAGCGATTACCTCGGTGTGCGCCGCTACGCGTTTGGCATGGCCGAAAAGGAAAACCAGATCGGTCAGGTCACCGGCTTGGCGTGGACGGAAGTCGGCGGCGACCTGCTGACGATCGAAGTCGCGGACATGCCCGGCAAGGGCGTCATCCAGCGTACGGGTTCGCTCGGCGATGTGATGAAGGAATCGGTCGAGGCCGCGCGCACCGTCGTGCGTTCGCGGGCTCGCCGCCTGGGCTTTGCCGACAGCGTCTTTGAAAAGCACGACATGCACGTGCACGTGCCGGAAGGCGCGACGCCCAAGGACGGTCCGTCTGCGGGTATCGCGATCACCACGGCCATGGTGTCGGCCCTGTCGCGCATTCCGGTGCGCGCCGACGTCGCCATGACGGGCGAGATCACGCTTCGGGGTGAAGTGCTGCCGATCGGCGGCTTGAAGGAAAAGCTGCTCGCGGCTCACCGTGGCGGTATCAAGACGGTTCTGATTCCGGAAGAAAACGTCAAGGACTTGGCGGAGATCCCGGACAACGTCAAGAACCACCTTGAGATCGTACCGGTGCGTTGGATCGACAAGGTGCTGGAACTGGCCTTGGAGCGTCTGCCGGAGCCGTTGGCCGAGGAAGAAGCCGTCAAGGAACCCCTGGTTGCCAAGCCGGCTGAACCCGGCTCTACCGACCCGGTCATGAAGCACTGATGGCGTCTTGAACGCCAGGGCGCTCTCGAAAGAGGGCGTCCGAAGCCCAAGGGTGTCCAAGGTCTTGCGGACCGCCCCAAAGCAAAAAACCCCGCTCAGTGAGCGGGGTTTTCTTTTGGATGTGGCGTGCCGGTAGAGGGGTATGGCGTAGGCGGCGCAGGCCGCCTGTCGGACGTGGCTATGTGAGGGAGTCGGTCGCGGCTTAGTGCAGCGCTTGCGTGCGGATAAGACCCACCGCAATGCCTTCCAGCGCGAATTCCTGATCGGCCTTGACCACAATGGTTTCGAAGTCGGGGTTTTCGGGCAGGAGCTCGATATGGCCGTTCTGGCGTTGAAGGCGCTTGACCGTGACATCGTCGCCAATACGAGCCACCACGATCTGGCCATTGCGGGCTTCAGATGCCTTTTTGACAGCCAGCAGATCGCCTTCAAGGATGCCTGCGTCGCGCATGCTCATGCCGCGGACTTTGAGCAGATAATCAGGCGCCTGGGCAAAAAGGCTAGGATCCACCCCGACTTCGCGTTCGACATGCTCGGCCGCAAGAATCGGGCTACCTGCCGCAACACGCCCGACCAGCGGCAAGAGAAGCTGGGCGAGGGCGGGGATGGGGAGCGAGGTCTGGGCGGGCGCGGCGGCGGCGTCTTTCAGACGGATGCCCCGCGAGGCGCCTGCGGTGAGCTCGATGGCACCCTTGCGTGCCAACGCCTTGAGGTGGTCCTCGGCGGCGTTGGGAGAGCGGAAACCCAGAGCCTGGGCGATCTCGGCACGCGTCGGCGGAAAGCCGGTGCGCGTGACCGTTTGCCTGATGAGGTCCAGGATTTGTTGTTGGCGATCCGTGAGTTTGCTGGCCATGGCGATGATCCGGTGCGAGCGGACTGTACATATATACAGCGCCATTCTGGGGGACGCAGCGCAAAAAAGCAAGCTGGCCGCGAGGGCAGCAAAAACGGGACCCGCAGGTCCCGTTTTTTGGCTGTAGACGACCGGAGTCGCCTGGCAATTTACAGCACAGCCGCGATGCCGGCTGCCACCTTGTCGATGTTGCCGCTGTTCAGTGCGGCCACGCAGATGCGTCCGCTGGACACGGCGTAGACGCCATGTTCTTCACGCAGACGGTCCACCTGAGCGGCGGAGAGGCCCGAGTACGAGAACATGCCGCGCTGCTTCAGCACGAAGCTGAAGTCCTGCTTGCCGCCGTGCTCTTTGATCTTGTCGACCAGCTGCGCGCGCATCAAGCGGATGCGATCACGCATGCCGGCCAGTTCTTCTTCCCAGAGGGCGAACAGCTCGGGCGTGTTCAGCACCGTGGAGACCACCGTGCCGCCGTGCGTAGGCGGGTTGGAGTAGTTGGTGCGGATGACTCGCTTGAGCTGGCTCAGTACGCGCGTGGCTTCCTCCTTGCTGCCGGCCACGACGGTCAGCGCGCCGACGCGCTCGCCGTACAGCGAGAACGACTTCGAGAACGACGAGCTGATAAACATGGTCATGTCCAGGTCCGCGAACAGGCGCACGACCGAGGCGTCTTCCGTCAGGCCGTCGCCAAACCCTTGGTAGGCGATGTCCAGGAACGGGACCAGGTTGTTTTCCTTGACGACAGCGGCGATCTGCTTCCACTGGTCGGGGGTGGGATCCGCGCCCGTGGGATTGTGGCAGCAAGCGTGCAGCACGACGACGGTCTTGGCAGGCGCGGCCTTCAGGTCGGCCAGCATGGCTTCGAAGTTCAAGCCGCGGGTGGTGGCGTCGTAGTAGGCATAGGTGCCGACTTCAAAACCGGCGCGCTCGAACAGGGCGCGGTGGTTTTCCCAGCTGGGATCGCTGATCAGGACCTTGGAGCCCGGCAGCAATTGGCGCAGGAAATCGGCGCCGATCTTCAGGGCGCCAGTGCCGCCCAGTGCTTGCGTGGTCAGCACGCGGCCAGCGGCGGCCAGCGCGGAGTCTTTGCCCAGCAGCAGCGCCTGAGCACCGGCGTTGTAGCCGGCGATGCCTTCGATCGGCAGATAGCCGCGAGCGGCGGCGGCTTCGATGCGGGCGGTTTCGGCCTTGCGCACTGCGCCCAGGAGCGGGATCCGTCCCTGATCATCGTAATACACGCCCACACCCAGGTTCACTTTACCGGGGCGGGTGTCCGCGTTGTATTGTTCGTTCAGGCCAAGAATGGGGTCGCGCGGCGCGAGCTCGACGGAATCGAATAGGGTGCTCATGGGACTCTGATGAGGTGGGTGGACGCAGTACGAAGTGCTGTGGATAATGGGGGGTTTACCCTGGAACAGTCTAGCATGCCTAAGAGCGCAATAGACCCGAGCGCGGGGGCTCCCGCCGCAAGTCCGGGATTCGTCGATTTCCCTGACAGCCCGTTTCATCTCTACCAACCCTATCCGCCGGCGGGGGACCAGCCCACGGCCATCGCAGGGCTGACCCAGGGTGTCGAAGACGGCCTCATGTACCAGACGCTTCTGGGCGTGACCGGGTCGGGCAAAACCTACACCATGGCCAACGTGATCGCGCGCATGGGCCGCCCGGCGCTGGTCCTTGCGCCCAACAAGACATTGGCCGCGCAGCTCTACGCCGAAATGCGCGAGTTCTTCCCGAAGAACGCGGTGGAGTATTTCGTTTCTTACTACGATTACTACCAGCCCGAGGCCTATGTGCCGACGCGCGACCTGTTCATTGAAAAGGACTCGTCCATCAACGAACACATCGAGCAGATGCGGCTGTCGGCCACCAAGAGCCTGCTCGAACGGCGCGACACGATCATCGTGGGTACGGTGTCGTGCATCTACGGTATCGGCAACCCCGGCGACTATCACGCGATGGTGCTTATCCTTCGCGCGGGCGACCAGATCGCCCGGCGCGAGATCCTCGCACGCCTGGTTGCCATGCAGTACACCCGTAACGACGCCGAGTTCACGCGTGGGGTCTTCCGCGTGCGCGGCGAAACCATCGACATCTTCCCCGCAGAAAGCGCCGAGCTCGCGTTGCGCGTGACGTTGTTCGATGACGAAATCGAAACCCTCGAACTGTTCGATCCGCTAACGGGCCGCATCCGCCAGAAGCTGCCGCGCTTCACTGTCTATCCCGGCTCGCATTATGTGACGCCGCGCGACACTGTGCTGCGCGCCATCGAAACCATCAAGGAAGAGTTGCGCGAGCGCGTCAAGCGGTTCGTCGACGATGGTCACCTGGTCGAGGCGCAGCGTCTTGAGCAGCGCACCCGCTTCGACCTGGAAATGCTGCAGGAGCTTGGGTTCTGCAAGGGCATCGAGAACTACTCGCGCCATTTGTCCGGCGCCGCGCCGGGCGACCCGCCACCGACTCTGATTGATTACCTGCCGTCCGACGCGCTGATGTTCATCGACGAAAGCCACGTCACGATCGGCCAGCTCAGCGCCATGTACCGCGGCGACCGGTCCCGCAAGGAAACGCTGGTGCAGTACGGCTTCCGCCTGCCGTCGGCGCTGGACAACCGTCCGCTCAAGCTCGAGGAGTTCGAGACCCGGATGCGCCAGTGCGTATTCGTTTCGGCAACGCCTGCCGCGTACGAACAGGAGCACGCGGACAACGTCGTGGAGCAGGTGGTGCGTCCCACGGGCCTTGTCGACCCTGTCGTGCAGGTGTTGCCCGCTCGCACGCAGGTGGACGACCTGCTGGGCCAGATCAAGGCGCGTGTTTCGCAAGGCGACCGCGTGCTGGTCACGACGCTGACCAAGCGGATGGCCGAAGACCTGACGGACTTCCTGAGCGAGCACGGCGTGAAGGTGCGCTACCTGCACTCGGACATCGACACGGTCGAGCGCGTCGAGATCCTGCGGGACCTGCGCCTGGGCACATTCGACGTGCTGGTGGGCATCAACCTGCTGCGCGAGGGTCTGGATATTCCGGAGGTGTCGCTGGTGGCCATCCTGGACGCCGACAAGGAGGGCTTCCTGCGCTCAGAGCGCAGCCTCATTCAGACCATCGGGCGCGCGGCGCGCAACCTGAACGGGCACGCGATTCTCTACGCTGACCGCATCACGGATTCGATGAAACGCGCCATGGACGAAACTGCCCGCCGGCGCACGAAGCAGCTTCAATTCAACGTCGACAACGGCATCACTGCGCGCGGTGTGCACAAGGCGGTGCGTGAATTGATCGACGGTATCGTGGCGCCTGCCCAACACGACACGCTGGAAGCGGCAGTGCCCGCGGAGTTGTTGAAGGATGAGAAGGCCCTGGCGCGCGAGATCAAACGACTGGAGAAGCTGATGATGGACCACGCCCGCAACCTCGAATTCGAACAGGCTGCCGCCGCCCGAGACTCGCTCAATGCGCTCAAGCAACGTGTGCTGCTGGACGGGGCAGTTTAGGGCAAGGCGGATCATTTCAGTTCATGCCCGTTCGCTTACGGCAAGCTGAAAATGCGCAAAAAGTGGTGCGCTGCCATCATGGTGTAACCATTCCGGAATTTTGCGCGCGTTACATCTCATAGGTTACCTGAACACAAGCTTGCAACCCCATGATTTCTTTGGGGTTATGTGCTCCATTAATTTGCGCTAGGTCAACTGCGCAGGTGCAAAAAAAGCTTGCCTTATCTCGGGTTTTCCCGCACACTTGCTCCCATGATGACCAAGGTACTTTTCGTTTGCATGGGCAATATCTGTCGCTCGCCGAGCGCAGAGGGCGTGTTTCGCCATTTGGTGAATGACGCGGGTTTGGGCGATGTTGTGCGCATCGACTCCGCGGGCACGCACGCGTTTCATATTGGCGAGGCGCCTGATGCCCGGGCGCAGGCTGCGGCACGTAAGCGCGGCTACGAGATCACTCACTGCGAGGCGCGTCAGGTCACCGCGGAAGACTTCCGTGACTTCGATCTTATTCTCGCCATGGATTGGGACAATCTGTCCGCCATGCAGCAGCAATGCCCCAAGGCGTACCAGCACAAGCTGATGCTCCTGATGCGCTTTGCCAACGAGTTCGAAGAAGCCACCGTGCCCGATCCGTACTACGGTGGCGCCGACGGTTTCGGCAAAGTCCTGGACTACCTGGAAGACGCCTGTCAGGGTGTTCTCGAACTGGTCCGCAAGCGCGCTACCCAGTACCAGGCTGCCTGATAGACCGGTTGCAGAGCCGCTCGCAGAGCGGCTCTCGAGGCATAAGGCAGTAAAGAACCGCGCAGATGCGCGGTTTTTTGTAGCCGGGAGCCATACCAAATTAGTCGGGAATAGGCTATACTTGAGCCAATTACTCGGGTATTGACCGCTGGATTCGCTGGCGGCCACTGCCGGAATCACAGGGAATTCACCATGCGGCTAACTACCAAAGGGCGTTTCGCCGTGACTGCCATGATCGATTTGGCTATGCGGCAGCATAGCGGTCCGGTCACTCTTGCGGCCATCAGCCAGCGTCAGAACATCTCGCTTTCGTATCTGGAACAGCTCTTCGGAAAACTCCGTCGTCACGAGCTCGTGGACAGCGTCCGCGGCCCGGGCGGCGGTTATTCGCTTGCGCGCTTGGCGCGCAACGTGACTGTTGCGGACATCATCTTCGCCGTCGACGAACCGCTGGACGCCACGAGCTGTGGCGGCAAGCGGGACTGTACGAGCGGCAACGACGGTAAGCCCGGCAAGTGCATGACGCATGAACTCTGGGCGACGTTGAATCGCAAGATGGTGGATTACCTGGATTCGGTGTCCCTGCAGGATCTCGTCGATCAGCAGCGTGTGCGCCAATTGCAGGAAGCGACCAATCAAGCGCAGGCCTGCGCAGTGCGCGTGAACCGGGTGGGAGGCGCTACCGCCGCCAACGCCCCGACCACCACTGTTGCTGCCAACGCCACCGTATAAGAAGTAGGAGTTGTAGAAATGACCACCCGTCCGATCTATCTGGATTATTCGGCCACGACGCCCGTTGATCCCCGCGTTGTTGATGCCATGGTGCCGTGGCTGTACGAAAACTTCGGCAACCCGGCGTCGCGCAGCCATGCGTTTGGCTGGGAATCCGAAGAGGCCGTCGAACGCGCCCGCGAACAAGTCGCCAAGCTGGTCAATGCCGACCCGCGCGAAATCGTCTGGACTTCCGGCGCCACCGAATCCAACAACCTCGCCATCAAGGGCGCGGCAAACTTCTATGCCGAGCGTGGCAAGCACATCATCACGGTCAAGACTGAACACAAGGCGGTTCTGGATACCTGTCGTGAGCTGGAGCGTCAGGGCTTCGAAGTCACCTATCTGAATGTCAAGGACAACGGCCTGATCGATCTGGACGTCTTCAAGGCTGCGCTGCGTCCCGACACCGTGCTGGTGTCCGTGATGATGGTGAACAACGAAATCGGCGTGATCCAGGACGTGGAAGCGCTGGGCGAAATCTGCCGCGAAAAGGGCATCATTTTCCACGTCGACGCCGCTCAGGCGACCGGCAAGGTGGAAATCGATCTGCAAAAGCTCAAGGTCGACCTGATGTCGTTCTCGGCTCACAAGACCTACGGCCCCAAGGGCATCGGTGCGTTGTACGTGCGCCGCAAGCCGCGCATCCGTATCGAAGCGCAGATGCACGGCGGCGGTCATGAGCGCGGTTTCCGCTCTGGCACGCTGGCCACGCACCAGATCGTCGGCATGGGTGAAGCCTTCCGCCTGGCGCGCGAAGAAATGGGCACCGAAAACGAGCGCATCCGCATGCTGCGTGATCGCCTGTGGAATGGTCTGTCGGAGATCGAAGAGGTCTACCTGAACGGCGACATGGACCAGCGCGTGCCGCACAACCTGAACGTGAGCTTCAACTATGTCGAAGGCGAGTCCCTGATCATGGCGATCAAGGAGCTTGCGGTTTCCAGCGGTTCGGCCTGCACCTCGGCCAGCCTGGAGCCTTCGTACGTGCTGCGCGCCCTGGGCCGCAACGATGAACTGGCGCACAGCTCGATCCGCTTCACGCTGGGTCGTTTCACGACCGAGAAGGAAGTGGACTTTGCGGTCGAACTGATCAAGAGCCGGGTTGGCAAGCTGCGCGATATGTCGCCGCTTTGGGAAATGGCCAAGGAAGGCATCGACTTGAACACCGTGCAGTGGGCCGCGCACTAAGCGCCCGCGCCTTGATATACGTGGAGAATTAACATGTCTTACAGCACCAAAGTTCTGGATCACTACGAAAACCCCCGCAACGTCGGTTCGTTCGACAAGTCGGACGACTCGGTGGGCACCGGCATGGTCGGCGCGCCGGCCTGTGGCGACGTCATGAAGCTGCAGATCAAGGTGAACGAAGCCGGCGTTATCGAAGACGCGCGCTTCAAGACCTACGGCTGTGGCTCGGCCATCGCCTCCAGCTCGCTCGTGACCGAATGGGTCAAGGGCAAGACGCTGGATCAAGCCATGAACATCCGCAACACTCAGATCGCCGAAGAACTGGCCCTGCCGCCGGTGAAGGTGCACTGTTCCATCCTGGCCGAAGACGCGATCAAGGCCGCGGTGCAGAACTACAAAGAAAAGCATTCGGCTACCGCCGAAGCTGTGGCGGGCTGATCATGTCCGTTACCCTGACCCAACAGGCTGCCACCCATATCGGCCGCTACTTGCAGAAGCGCGGAAAGGGTATCGGCTTGCGGCTCGGCGTTAGGACGACGGGCTGCTCCGGCATGGCCTACAAGTTGGAGTATGTCGACGCGGTCGAAGCGGAAGATGTCGTCTTCGAGAGCTTTGGCGTGAAGGTCTTCATTGACCCCAAGAGCCTGTCGTATCTCGATGGCACGGAGCTGGACTACGCCCGCGAGGGCCTGAACGAAGGCTTCAAGTTCCGCAACCCCAACGAGAAGGCGACCTGCGGCTGCGGCGAGTCGTTCACGGTGTAAGTCTTGGCTGGTGACGATCACTTCAGCCTGTTTGGCTTGCCGGCACGATTCGACCTGGACGGCCAGGCGCTTGAGCACGCCTGGCGCGCCGTCGCTGCGAAGGTGCACCCCGACCGCTTTGCCACGGCCAGCCCCGCGGAACGCCGCGTGGCGATGCAGTGGGCGGCACGTGCCAACGAGGCTTATCGCGAATTGAAGGATCCGCTGTTGCGGGCCCGCTACCTGTGTGAACAGGCGGGCGTGGACCTGCAGACAGAAAGCAACACGTCCATGGACGGAGCTTTCCTGATGCAGCAGATGACCTGGCGCGAGATGCTGGATGACGGGCGCGACGACGCCAGCGTTCTGAACGCGTTGCAAGCCGAACTGGACGAGGCGCGTGCCGAGATGCGCGCCACGCTGACGCGCCTTCTGGATGACGAACGCGATTACGCGGCGGCCGGGCGCAAGGTGCGGGAATGGATGTTCGTGGAAAAGCTGGCGCAGGAGCTGGCCCACGTGCAGCCCGCGGGATAGCCAACGGCGCGCTGGGGCGTTCCCGTCATGGGCGCCTGTCCGGCGCGGCCTACTGACCAGAAAAACAGAATCATGGCCTTATTGCAGATTTCCGAGCCCGGTGAATCGCCCGCGCCGCACCAGCGCAAGCTGGCGGTCGGGATTGACCTGGGCACCACCAATTCGCTGGTCGCTGCCGTGCGCAGCAGCGTGGCTGAAGTGCTGCCCGATGCGCAAGGCCATGCCTTGCTGCCGTCGGCGGTGCGCTATTTCCCTGGCGGCAAGGTCACCACGGGCCGCGAGCCGCTGGCTCAGCAGGCCGAGGATCCGCTGAACACGGTTGTGTCCGTGAAGCGTTTCATGGGCCGCTCGCTGGAAGAGGCACAGGCAACGCGCGCGCCTTACGAGTTTGTCGATGCGCCCGGCATGGTGCGCATTCGCACGGCGCAGGGCGATCTGAGCCCCGTGGAAGTGTCCGCGCAGATCCTGGCGGTGCTGCGTCAGCGCGCCGAAGACGTGCTGGGCGACGAACTGGTGGGCGCGGTCATCACCGTGCCTGCGTATTTTGATGACGCTCAGCGCCAAGCCACGCGCGACGCCGCGCGGTTGGCGGGCCTGAATGTCCTGCGCCTGTTGAATGAACCGACTGCGGCCGCCATCGCCTATGGGCTGGATAACGCCGCCGAAGGTGTTTACGCGGTTTATGACCTGGGCGGCGGCACGTTCGATATTTCCATCCTGCGCCTGACGCAGGGTGTGTTTGAAGTGATCTCCACTGGCGGCGATACGGCGCTTGGCGGCGACGACTTCGATATCCTGATCGCGGATCACGCCGTGGCGAAGCTGGGCTCGGGCGAACTGTCGCCCG
Source organism: Achromobacter sp. UBA5777 (assembly GCF_002418565.1). Taxonomy (NCBI): domain Bacteria; kingdom Pseudomonadati; phylum Pseudomonadota; class Betaproteobacteria; order Burkholderiales; family Alcaligenaceae; genus Achromobacter; species Achromobacter sp. UBA5777. The sequence continues at coordinate 55,337 of NZ_DIEJ01000082.1, forward strand.
CCGAGCGTCGCAGCTTGCTGATGGCCGCGCGTGCTGCGCGTGAAGCCTTGTCGGACGCCGACGCAACCAGCCTGAAGCTCACGCTGGCGGGCGGGCGCGACGCCGAACTGCCGCTTACCCGTGCTGAATTTGAATTGCTGGCCCAGCCGCTGATCGAGCGTACGCTGGACACGGCGCGCCGCGCGCTGCGCGATGCGGCGCTCAAGCCGGCCGATGTGCGCGGCGTGGTCATGGTGGGCGGCGCGACTCGGATGCCCGTCGTACGCGCTGCGGTGGCCCAGGTGTTCGGCACGGAGCCGCTGACCGATCTGGATCCGGATCAGGTCGTGGCGCTGGGCGCCGCGCTGCAGGCGAACCTGTTGGCGGGCAACCGGGCGCCGGGCGAAGACTGGCTGCTGCTGGACGTAATTCCGCTGTCGCTGGGCCTGGAAACGATGGGCGGGCTGGTCGAACGCATCATCCCGCGCAACAGCACCATCCCGGTGGCACGCGCGCAGGAATTCACGACGTTCAAGGATGGCCAGACGGCCATGAGCATCCACGTGGTGCAGGGCGAGCGCGATCTGGTGGCGGATTCCCGCTCGCTGGCGCGCTTTGAACTGCGCGGCATTCCGCCCATGGTGGCGGGCGCCGCACGTATCCGCGTGACCTTCCAGGTCGATGCGGATGGCCTGCTCAGCGTCACGGCGCGCGAGCAGAGCCAGGGCGTCGAGGCGATGGTGTCGGTCAAGCCGTCTTACGGTCTGTCCGACGACGAGATCGCGCAGATGCTGGCCGATAGCGTGGCGCAGGCTGACACGGACGCCAAGGCGCGCATGCTGCGCGAGCAGCAAGTCGACGCGCGCCAGTTGGTGGAATCGGTGCAGGCGGCGCTGGCCGTTGACGGCGACCTGCTAGACCCGGAAGAACGCAAGCGGGTGGACGAGTGCCTGGACGCCGCGATCGCGGCGCAGCAGGCGCAGGACGTGGACACCGTCACGCAAGCCGTGCAGGCCCTGTCCGCCGCGACCGACGACTTTGCCGCGCGCCGCATGGACCGTAGCATCCGCGCCGCGTTGGCCGGCCGCAAACTAGACGAAATCGCCTGATAAGAAGTTATGCCGAAACTGACTGTATTGCCTCATCCCGACTACTGTCCCGAAGGCGCGGTGATCGAAGATGCGCCCAAGGGCGTGTCGATCTGCCGCGTGCTGCTGGACAACCACATCGATATCGAGCACGCCTGCGAACTGTCGTGCGCCTGCACGACCTGTCATGTGGTGGTCAAGCAGGGTTATTCGTCGTTGGAAGACGCCACGGACGATGAGGAAGACCTGCTGGACAAGGCCTGGGGCCTGACCCCCACGTCGCGCCTGTCGTGCCAGGCGCTGGTAACGGACGCCGACCTGACGGTCGAGATTCCCAAGTACACGATCAATCACGCCAAAGAGGGCCATTGATGAAGTGGACCGACACCTACGAGATTGCGGCCGCGCTGTACGACGCGCATCCTGACGTGGACCCGAAGGTGCTGCGTTTTACGCAGTTGCGCGAATGGGTCATGGCCTTGCCGGGCTTCAGCGACGATCCCGCCCACAGCGGCGAGAAGATCCTGGAGGCCATTCAGATGGCCTGGATCGAAGAAGCCGACTGAACGTGGTTACACAAGACGCTCCCTGTAGGGAGCGTTTTTTATTGGGCGAGGCCGCCCGGCTGCAGGCAGCGTCGGGCTTGGTCTCGCGTATGACATGCTCGCGTCGCGCGGGCCACGGTATTATCGGGGATCCGTTCGTTTGTCCTTTCCAGCCGAGTCCACCGATGCCCGCTGCCCAATTGCGTTTTGGCCTGGCCGCCAATCGTTTGCACCATGAAACCCCCGACGCTGCCCTGTTTACCTGGCTGCGTGCGTGTTCGTCCACCATCCGCGAGCTGGGCGTGCAGTTGCACACGGTGGGGCGCACCCATGATGCGATCGTGCGCGAGGGCATGCTGCAGGGCTACCCCGGCCTGATCCGTTACCCGTACGGCCGCGAGGGCGGTCTGATGAAGCTGGTGGCGCGTGTGACCGAAGGTCGCGACGGCCAGGCGCCGTTTGATGGCGCGATCTACCTGATCGATCCGGTCGACCCGTCGTCGATTTTTCCGGAAGCGCTGGCGCTCAAGCGGCAGTGCATCACGCATGGCCGTCCGTTCATTTCGACGCTGGCCGGCGCCATCGAATGGATGGAAGTCGAACGCATACACGCCGGGCTGGCGCCGGACGCATCCGCGTCGCGCCATTTCAATTTCTCGGGTCAGACGCTGGCGATGATCGCCCACGACGCGCTCAAGGACGAGATGGTGGCGTTTGCCAGCGAGCATTTTGATGTGCTGTCGCGCTTTGCCCGGCGCGTGGCCACCGGCACGACCGGCGGCCGGCTCAATGAGCTGGCGTGGTCGCGCGGCTGGCCCAAGGACACGCCGTGGGTGCATCGCTACCTGAGCGGTCCGCTGGGCGGCGATGCGCAGATCGCGGAGCTGGTGCTTGAGCATCAATGCCAGCGCGTCATCTTCTTTGAAGACCCCCACGTCGCACGCCAGCACGAGGCCGATATCCAGCTGCTGGAACGCGCGGTGCGCGTCGTCACCGAGTCCGCCACCTGCGCCACGTCGCCCACGGTCGCGCGCCGCTGGGCGCAAGCGGTCGAAAAGCGGATCGTCTGAGCGTTACGCGCGCGCCGCGGCGGGCCCCGCGTCGGTAATGATGCGGGCGACGCGGTCCGCGACGGCTGCCGCCGCCAACGACAGCGGCAACACATCGGAACGGCACAGAAATACCGGGCGGGTCAGACGGGGCCGGCCGATCCGCCGCAATTGCACGAGGCCGCGCTCGGCCTCCTGGCGCACGGCTTCAAACGACAGGATCGTATGGGCAACGCCGGCCTGCGCCAGCTCGATCAGCTGCGGGATGGCGTTGGCTTCGGCAATGACGCGGAATTCAACCTGTTCGCGCTGCTGATATTGATCCAGTAAGCGTCGCAGGCTGTGCGGATTGCCCGGCAGCACCAAAGGCAACGCGGACAGGGCGCGCAGGCTGATGGTCGGCAGCGCAGCCAGGTCCGATGACGCGCGTTTGCCGCGTTTTGCCAAGGACGGTGATACGACCACCAGTTCCTCGTCGATCAGATGCTGGAAACGCAGATCGACGGACGCTTCATCGCTGAATGTCAGCCCCAGATCGGCATGGCCCGAACTGACGAAGCCGGGGATATAGCCCGTGCTGGACTCGATGATCTTCAAATAGACGCCCGGCCAATGGGCGAGGCTGAACCGTAGCAGCGGCACCGTCAGCAGCTTGGCGATGGACATCGACATGGCCAGCGATACCGTGCCACGCGGCGCGTTGAGGTCTTCACGCACGTCGGCACGCGCCGCGTCGATGCGTCCGAGGATTTCGCGCGCGTGCGCCAACAGACGCGTGCCGGCCGCGGTGGGTGTGACGCCACGGGCGCTGCGTTGAAGCAGGACGACGCCCAGGTCTTCTTCAAGATTGCGGATCTGCAAACTGAGCGCAGGCTGGGCCACATGCAGCGACGTGGCGGCGCGGCTGATCGAACCCGTTGACACCACCGCGACAAAGCATTGCATCGCGCGTATGGACATGGACATGAAGGACCTCAAAAAAACCGGGCCATCATTTTTTTGTTATGGCCCGCATACTTAAACGGTATTTCTAATATAGCAATCCGCTTCCGATAATGGGCGTCATCCAAGAAGAACCACAGGAGACATCATGACGCTCAACAAACTGTTTGCCGGCTGCCTCGCTTGTTCGGCGCTGTCTGCGCCCGCGTTTGCGCAAGCGTGGCCCGCCAAGCCCATCACGCTGGTGGTGCCGTTTTCAGCGGGCGGGCCAACGGATTTCATCGCGCGCCTGGTGGCCGAGCCGCTGGCGCGTGAACTGGGCCAGCAGGTCATCGTGCAGAACAAGCCGGGCGCGAGCGGCAACGTGGGCTACCAGAGCGTGCTCAATGGTCCGGCCGATGGCTACACGCTGATGCACAACACGGTGGCCATGCAGGCCATCAATCCGCTGATGTATCCCAGCGCCAGGATGCATCCGCTGAAGGATTATATGCCGGTCGGCACGACGGGCGCGATGCCGAACCTGCTGGTGGTGAACCCCGAGCGCACGCCCGTCAGCACGCTGGCCGAGCTGGTCGAGCGCGGGCGCAGCGCGCCGCACGGCCTGAGCTACGCGACGTTCGGTCCTGGCAGCTCGCCGCACGTGTACGGCGCGTCGCTGCAGAAGCTGGCCAATTTTCAGGCCGTGGGTGTGGCCTACAAGGGCAGCGCCAATGCCGTGACCGATGTGATCGGCGGGCAGGTCGACTTTCTCTTCGACAGCATATCCACCAGCATCGGGCAGGTGCAAGGCGGCCGGTTGAAGGCGCTGGCCATCACGTCCGCCGAACGATCGCCATTGCTGCCGAACGTTCCCACCTTGAAGGAAGCGGGTTACCCCAGTCTGGATCTGAAGTTCTGGTTCGCGTTGCAGACGCCCGCCGGCACGCCGGACGACGTGGTCCAGAAGCTGCGCGCGGCAGTCGCGAAGGTAGTGGCCAGCGACGCGTATCGCAAAGCGATGCAGGAGCGCGGGGCAGAGGCCTTCCAGGTGACGCCGGCCAAGCTGGATGACTTTTTCAAGCAGGAAACCGCACAGTGGACGCAGGCCGCGAACTCCATTGGGCTGAAGGCGGAACAGTGAATACGGCAGGCGGGCATCGCATGACTCCATTGAAGAACATCACGGTCCTGGACCTGAGCAAGGTGCTGGCGGGGCCGCTGTGCGGGCAGTATCTGGGCGAACTGGGCGCGCGCGTGATCAAGGTCGAGCCGGTGGGCACCGGGGACGACACGCGGGCGTGGCTGCCGCAGGATGCGGGCCAGTCCGCGACCTTTCTGGCCGTCAATCACAACAAGCGCAGCCTGGCGGTGGACTTGAAGTCCGAGGCGGGGCGGGCGGTGGTGCATCGCCTGGCCGCGCAGGCCGACGTCGTGCTGCAGGGATTTGGCGGCAAGACCGCCGCGCGGCTGGGCGTGGATTACGAGACGCTGGCTGGCATCAACCCGCGCCTCGTGTATTGCGAGATCTCGGGCTATGGCCGTGAAGGCCCGATGGGTGAGGAGCCCGGCTACGACGTCATGCTGCAAGCCTTCAGCGGCATGATCAGCACGATGGGCGATCCGGGCGGCAATTTTGCGCGTGCCAGCTTTTCGCCCGTGGATCTGGGCACGGGATCGTTTGCGCTGAGCGGGATTCTGGCGGCGCTGCTGGAACGCGGCCAGACGGGCAAAGGGCAGTACCTGGACGTGTCGCTCCTGGATACGTCGTTGGGCCTGATGTCCTACATGGCGCAGAACTATTGGCGCACAGGCACGGTGCCCCGCCGCATGGGCACCGGGCATCCGGCCATGTGCCCTTACCAGGCCTTTCGCGCATCCGATGGCGATCTGATGCTGGGGGTGGGCAACGACGCGCAGTGGCGGCGTTTCTGCGCGGCGGCGGGGCTGCAGGATTATGTGGATGCGCCGGCGTTTGCGACCAATGCCGAACGTGTTCGCAACTTTGATGCGACGGTTGCCCTGGTGCAGTCGTGCATCGAGACGCGCACGGTGGCGCAATGGCTGGACTTGCTCAAGCCGGCGGGCATTGCCTGTTCCGCCATTCACACGTTGGACCAGGCGCTGGCGCATCCGCAGGTCGCGTCGCGTGAATTGATCGTGACGAGCCAGCACCCGGTCCTGGGCGAGGTGTGCAACGTAGGCCTGCCCGTGCGCTTCGGACGGCAGCCGCGGGTCGCTTCGCGGCCCGCGCCGATGCTGGGCGAGCACAGCCGCGAGATCCTTGCGGAACTCGGCTTTGACGAATCGGAGGTCGCAGCGATGCTGGCAACCGGCAGCGTGCAGCAACACGCCTCGAACGAAGATGCGAAACACGGAGATGCGAAATGAGTCCCTTGCGATATGAAGTCCGCGACGGCATTGCGGAAATTTATCTTTGCCATGCGCCCGTCAACGCGCTGGACGTGGACGTTCTGGACGTGCTGATCGGCGCGCTGGACGAGGCCAATACGGATCCGTCCGTGCGCGCGGTGCTGCTGGCGAGCGGTCTGCCGGGCCGATTCTGCGCGGGACTGGATATGAAGCAGCTGCTGCAAAACACGCCGGCGCGCGTGCGCGAGTTGCTGACGCGGCTTTACATCAAGCTTTATGACGCGCAGTTCAATCTGACCAAGCCGTCGATATCCGTCGTGTCGGGCGCTGTGCGCGGCGGCGGCATGACGGTCGCGATTTCCAGCGACATGATCGTAGCTGCCGACACCGCGACGTTCGGTTATCCGGAGATCGACGTGGGTGTGCTGCCCGCCATTCATTACGTGCATCTGCCGGCCATCGTGGGCAAGCACCGGGCGTTCGATCTGCTGTTCACCGGCCGCACCTTTGATGCGCAAGAGGCGCACGCGATGGGCCTGGTGACGCGAGTGGCGCCGGAGGCCGAGCTGCTGGATCAGGCGCGCGCGCTGGCGCGATCGCTGGCCGCCAAGCCCCCGGAAGTCCTGGCGATGGGACGGCGCGCATTCGTGTACAGCAATGACAACGAGTACCGGCGCCGCGTGGCGACGGCGGTGGAGGTGTTCTGCAACGCCGCTGCCACGCCGGAAGCGCGCGAGGGCTTGAGCGCCTTCGTGCAGAAGCGCGCGCCCGACTGGACCAGCGTCGCCGAGGCGCGCTAACGCTACTGGCCGGTGAATCGGGGAGGGCGCTTTTCGCGGAACGCCGCGACGCCCTCCGCGAAGTCTGCCCGTGCGGCCGACTGCAGAAAGCGCGCGGTCTCTTCGGCTAGCTGCGTTTCCAGCGGCGCGTGCGCGGCGCTGCGCAGCAATGCCTTGGCGCCCGCGATGCCGTGCGGTGCGTGGCGGGCTAGGTCCTGCGCATAAGCCTGCGCCGCAGCCGACAGTTCACCGGCTGGCGCGGTGCGCGTGATGATGCCCCACGCCTGCGCCTCGTCAGCCGTGAACGCGTCGTGCCGCAGCAGAAGATCAAGCGCGCGCTTGGGACCGGCGGCGCGGATGAGGCCGTGCGTCATGCCGGCATCGGGCGTGGCGCCGAGCTTCAGGTAGGCCGTCATGAAGCGCGCGCCGGCTTCGGCGATGGCCAGATCGCAAGCCAGCACCAGCGACAGGCCCGCGCCCGCCGCCACGCCGTGCACCTGCGCCAGCCATATCTTGTCCATGCGCGGGATGCGCGTGACGAAATCATTGAGCGGCGTGAAGAGATCCGACAGCGTGGCGCGCACCGTCGTGGTGTCGCCCGTGAACATGCTGATGTCGCCGCCCGCGCAGAAGGCCTTGCCCGCGCCGCGCAACAGCACGACCTTCACGGCGTCGCACGTTTCGAGCCATTGCGCGGCCCGCAGCAGGTCGCGGGCCATGGCGACATCAATGGCGTTGAGCGCGTCCGCACGGTTCAGCGTCAGGGTGGCGAGGGCGCCTTCGGTCTCCAGCAACAGCGTCTGGAACTCTGGTAGTTCCTGGGTCATGGCGAGTCTCCGTTGTCGGGTAAATACCAACTGTCGATCAAAAAACCGCGATGCTATGGTCTGAACCGAGCGCTTGCTTGGTTGGGGTTTGAGCACGCTTAGCGTAACGCATAGAACGATTTTCCGGCGCTGTACTGGCGAAGGTAAAGACAGGTTCGTTGCATCACCTGCCTCGCAGGGCCGCCAAAATCACCGTCGTAAAAAATGCCCGCCGCAGGCGGCAAAAAAACTTCGCATCAAAAGCGGGGAGACAAATGGTGGATCAGTCCGACAGGCCTGCGTTGCTGGAGGCCGAGGGGGTGACGCTGGCGTTCGGCGGGGTGAAGGCGCTCACCAATGTGGGCTTTCGCGTCGCGCCCGGCTCCATCACCACGGTCATCGGCCCGAACGGCGCCGGCAAGACCTCGCTGTTCAACACGATCTCCGGGTTCTATAAACCCGCCGCCGGACGCATCCGCTTCGAGGGCCGCGACATCACGCGCGTGCATGCGCCGGAACGCGCCAGGCTTGGCCTGGCGCGCAGTTTCCAGAACATTGCGCTGTTCCGCGGCATGACGGTGCTGGACAACATCAAGCTGGGCCGACACGCGCATCTGCGCACCAATGTGCTGGATGCGCTGTTCTACCTGGGCCGCGCCCGCCGCGAGGAAATGGCGCTGCGGGCGGACATCGAAGAACGCATCATCGACTTCCTGGAGATCGACCATATCCGCCACGCGCCGGTCGCGGCGCTGTCGTATGGGCTGCAAAAGCGGGTGGAGCTGGCGCGGGCGCTGGCGATGCAGCCGAAGGTGCTGATGCTGGACGAACCTGTTGCCGGCATGAACCGCGAAGAAACGGACGACATGGCGCGCTTCATCCTGGATGCGCGCTCTGAATGGGGTGTCACCGTGCTGATGGTGGAGCACGACATGGGCATGGTGATGGACCTGTCGGATCACGTCGTGGTGTTGAACTTTGGGCAGGTGATCGCCCATGGCACGCCGGGAGAGGTGCAGGCCGATCCCGAGGTCATCAAGGCGTATCTGGGCGCGGGCGACGTGGGTGATCTGCGCCGGCGGTTGCGGGAGGCGGCCTGATGGACTGGCTGTTCCTGTTGGAGGTGTCGCTGGCCGGGCTGGGCAGCGGCGGCCTGTATGCCCTGGCCGCGCTGGCGTTCGTGATCGTGTACAAGGCGACCCGCGTGGTCAACATTGCCATTGGCGAATTCCTGATGTTGGGCGCGTATGTGTTCTACGCGTTCGCGACGGGGATGGAATGGCCCATCTGGCTGGCCATCGTGGGCGCGGTCGTCTTGTCCGGCGCGTTGGGCGCCGTTGTCGAGCGCCTGACCATACGGCCGATGCTGGGCGAGTCGCCGATCTCCGTCTTCATGATCACCGTGGGCCTCGCATCGATTCTGGTCGGCGCGGTCGAACTCATCTGGACGGCCGATCAGCGGCGCCTGCCGGAGTTCATGCCGCGCGCGCCCGTCATGGTGGGCGAGGCGTTCGTGGCGCCCAAAGTGTTCTACGGCTTCTGGGTGGCGGTGGTGCTGGCGCTGCTGGTGCTGGTGGTGTTTCGCTACTGGCGCGGCGGCGTGGCGCTGCGTGCGACCGCGTCGGATCAGGGCGCGGCCTATGCGATGGGCATCAACGTGCCGCGCGTGTTCTCGCTGGCGTGGGTGACGGCGGGCGCCATTGCCGCGGTGTCGGGCGTGATCGTGGGCGCGATCGGCGGCATTTCTTCGTCGATGGGCGTGTTCGGGCTGTCGGTGCTGGTGGTGGTGATCGTGGGCGGTTTGGACAGCGTTGCCGGCGCGCTGGTCGGCGGCATCTTCATCGGCCTGCTGGAAGCGTGGGCCGGTGCGTATCTGGGGGGCGAGTACAAGCTGCTGGCCACGTTCGTCGTGCTGGTGGTCGTGCTGATGGCCAGGCCCTATGGCTTGTTCGGCACCCGTGAAATCGAGAGGCTTTGATCCATGCGCATCGCGACCGCCAAGCAGACCTACCTGGCCGACGAGGCGCTTTTCGACACGCGCACGCAGCACGTGTGGCTGGCGCTGCTGGCGGCCTCGCTGGTGCTGTTTCCCTTCGTGGCGAACGCCTACTGGCTATATCTGGCGTGCCTGGTCGCGATCAACATCGCCAGCGCGACAGGGCTGAACATCCTGACCGGCTATACCGGGCTGGTCAGCCTGGGACAGGCGGCGTTCATGGGCCTGGGCGCGTACACCGTGGCGGTAATGGAACTGCACCTGGGCACGCCGGTTCTCGTCAACCTGCTGGCGGGCGGCATCGTTGCGATGCTGGGCGGGTTGCTGGTCGGCATTCCGTCGTTGCGGGTGAAGGGACTGTACCTGGCGATCTCCACCATTGCCGCATCCTTTATCGCGCACTTCATCTTTGCAAATTGGCAGTTCACCGGCGGCACGAGCGGGCTGCAGGTGCCGCCGGCGCGCGTCCTGGGCATGGACCTGGACACCTCGTTCAAGATCTACTGGCTGATCGTTCCGGTGACCGTGCTGATGGTGCTGGGCGCGGCCAACCTGTTCCGCACCCGCATCGGCCGGGCGTTCATTGCGATACGCGACCGCGACATTTCCGCCGAGGTGCTGGGCATCCGGCTCTTGCGCTACAAGCTGCTGTCCTTCGGGCTGTCCTCGTTCTACGCCGGCGTGGCGGGCGGTCTGTGGGCCTATTTTTTCCGCGTGGTCACGCCAGAGAGCTTTCCGCTCATCATGTCGATCTTCTTCCTGGCGGCCATCATTGTGGGCGGCATGGGCTCGATCCTGGGATCCATCCTGGGCGCCATCTTCATGACGATGGTGCCGGAATTCCTGAAGCTGGTCGTCGGCTGGCTGCCGGTGGGCGGCGATGCGCTGCGGCTGATATCGCCGGTGCGCACCATTGTTTTCGGCCTGCTCATCGTGGGCTTCCTGATCTTCGAGCCGCACGGGCTCGCGGAAATCTGGCGGCGCGTGCGCCGATTCTTTCACCTCTGGCCTTTTCGCACGTAGCGCAACGCGTGCGGCGTGACGGCGGCCACCCATAAGACCCAGGAGACAAACCATGAAGCGCATCCGGATAGGCAGCGGTTTATCGAGGTTGTTGGCCCCGTTGGGCCTGGCGGCGGCCTTGGCGGCAGCGCCCGCCGCGCAGGCGGCCGAGGACCTGGTGCTGGGCGGCTCGATTCCGCTGAGCGGCGTATTCGCCTTTGCCGGGCAGGGCATCCACGCCGGAATCACGGACTACGTGAAGATCATCAACGACCAGGGTGGCATCAAGGGCCGCAAGCTGCGTTATGTGCCGGAAGACACTGCATACAAGGTGGACGCTTCGGTGGCGGCGTTCAAGAAGATCACCAGCCAGAACAAGGTGAATTTCTACTACGGCGATTCGACGGGATTTTCCAAGACCATCAATGCCGAGCTGAACCGCACGGGCGACATCCTGATGACGGGCGCGTCCTTTGCGACCGAGCTGAACGATCCGGCCAAGTATCCCGCCCAATTCATGCTGGGACCGGATTACACAGAGATGTTCGGCATCTTGCTGCGCTACATCGCCAAGGAACAGCCGGGCGCCAAAGTGGCATTCGTGTATTCGGACACGGAATTCGGCCGCGATCCGATCGCCAGTTCGCGCGCGGTGGCCGAGAAGCTGGGCCTGAAGGTGGCCACCGAGATCATGACGCCGCCGGGCAGCGTGGACGTGTCGACCGAGGTCATCAAGCTGCGCCGCGCGGATCCGGACTTCACCATCTTCCATGGCTACGTGCTGGCGCCGATTCCCGAGTTCGTGGGGCAGGGCAAGCGCATGGGGCTGAAGACGCGCTACATGGGCACGTTCTGGACGATGGACAACTCGACCGTGATGCAGATGGGCGAGGATGCCGAGGGCTTCATGGGTGTGATGCCGTACCGCTACTACTACGATCAGGCGGCCGACGCGCCGATGCTCAAGAAGATCCGCGAAATGCGGCCGCAGTACCAGAGCACGGGCTACATGCAGGGCTTTCTGGCCGCCATGCTGTTCTCCGAGGTCGCCAAGCGCACGCTGGACGCCGGCAAGGAACTGACCGCGGCCAACATGAAGGCGTCGCTGGATGGCATCAAGGACTTCGATACGGGCGGGCTGATCGGCGTGCCGATCACCATCAAGGGCAACTCGATACCCGTGGGCCGGATCTATCGCGCGGACGTCAAGCAGAAGCAGATGGTGCCGGCGTCCGACTGGATCGTGCTCAAGTGAGGCAGCCGTGAATCCGGGACATGACGCGCGGGGACCTGAGGAGCGAGCGGGCGTGACCGCCGCGGCGGCGCCCATGGCGGTGCTCGACATCAACAACATCGAGGTCGTCTACAACAAGGCGGTGCAGGTGCTGCGCGGCTTGTCCTTGTCAGTGCCGGCCGGCAGCATCGTGGCGCTTCTGGGCAGCAACGGGGCCGGCAAGTCGACCACGTTGAAGGCCGTATCGGGTCTGCTGGACCTGGAGGACGGCGAGCTGGTGCGCGGCCACATCTTGTTCGGCGGCGGCGACACGGCGGGCATCAAACCGCAGAATCTGGTGCGATCAGGCCTGGCGCACGTGATGGAAGGGAGGCGCGTGTTCGAGGACCTGACCGTGGAAGAGAACCTGGTGGCGGCGACGTATGCGCTGACCGGACGGAAGGCGGCACGTGCGGACTTCGATCTGGTCTACGGTTATTTCCCGCGGCTGTTCGAGCGGCGGCGCGGGCTTGCCGGCTATCTGTCCGGCGGCGAGCAGCAGATGCTGGCGATCGGCCGCGCGCTGATCGCCCAGCCGACGCTGATGCTGCTGGACGAGCCGTCGCTGGGACTGTCGCCGATGCTGGTCGAAAGCATCTTTTCGATCATCGCGCGCATCAACAGCGAACAAGGGGTGTCGATGCTGCTGGTGGAGCAGAACGCGTCCGTGGCGCTGGCAGTGGCGCATTACGGCTACATCATGGAGACCGGCAAGGTGGTGATCGACGGCTCCGCGGACAAGCTGGCGGCGGATCCCGACGTGCGCGAGTTCTATCTGGGCATCGGTGGCTCGGGGGAGGCCCGGGGCTTTCGGGACATCAAGCATTACAAGCGCCGCAAGCGCTGGCTGTCATGACGGACGCGCATACCGATCCGGGCGACTGGCCGCCGCTGACGCTGCCGCAGATGCTGCGCGAGCAGGCGCGCCGGCAGCCGTCCGCCGTCGCGATCCGGCAAAAGGACTTCGGTATCTGGAAGCCCATGACGTGGGATCAGTACTGGCAGCGCGCCTGCCGCGTCGGCCTGGGACTGCGCGCGCTGGGGCTTGGCGTGGGCGGGCGGGTTGCCATCGTCTCGGACAACCGGGTGGAATGGCTGCTGACGCAGATGGGCGCTTGCGCGGCCGGCGGCGTGGCGGTGGGCGTCTATTCCACCAGCCCTGCCGAGGAAATGGGCTACGTGCTGGCGCACGCGGACGTCGAACTGGTGGTGTGCGAAGACCAGGAGCAGACCGACAAGGTGCTGCAGGTGGTGGACAGTCTGCCCCATCTACGCCGCATCGTGGTGATCGAAACGAAGGGCCTGCGATCGTACGCCGACGCGGATCGCGCGCGCATCGTGACATTTGCGGAGGTCGAGGCTGATGGCGGCCAGCGCGAGGCCGTGGAGCTGGCCGCGCTGAACGCCATGCTGGACGGACAGCAACTGGACGACACCGGGTTGATGATCTACACGTCCGGTTCGACCGGCAAGCCGAAAGGCGCGATGCTGAGCTACCGCAACATGCGCGGCGTGGCGCCCGGCATTGCCGATCGCCTGTCGATGGATGCGTCCAGCGTGCACCTGTCTTACCTGCCGCTGTGCCACGTCGCCGAGCAGATGCTGTCCACGTTCGTGCCCATCTATTTGGGCTCGCAGGTGAATTTTGGCGAGTCGCTGCGCACCGTGCAGGAAGACCTGCGCGAAGTCGCGCCGACGATTTTCCTGGGCGTACCCCGCATCTGGGAAAAGCTGCACGCCGCAATATCCATCAAGATGCAGGAGGCCGGACCGGTGCAGCGGTGGCTGTACGGCCGTGCGCTGGCGCAATGCTCGCCGTTTCTGGAAAAGTCCCCCGCGCAGTATCGGCTGGGCGAACGGCTGACGCACTGGCTGTGGTATTGGCTGGTGCTGCGCGCCTTGCAGAACTTCATCGGACTGCGGCGCGTGCGGGTAGCGATGACGGGCGCGGCGCCGATACCGCCGGACGTGGTGCGCTACTTTCGGACGCTGGGCGTGCCGCTGGTCGAGGTGTACGGCCTGACGGAGTCGACCGGGATGATCTTTGGCCAGCATCCGGACCGCGTGAAGGTGGGCACGGTGGGCGAGCCGATTCTGGGCGTGGAATGGCGCATCGGTGACGCCGGCGAACTGCTGGTGCGCGGCGACATGGTGTTCCAGGGCTATTACAAAAATGCGGAGGCAACGGCGGATACCGTGCGCGACGGCTGGCTGCACACGGGCGACATCGCGGTGATGGATGACGAAGGCTTCCTGCGCATCGTCGATCGCAAGAAAGACATGATCCTGGTGTCAGGGTTCAACGTCTATCCGAACGAAATCGAAGACGTGGTGATGCAGCACAGCGGCGTGCTGGAAGTGGCGGCGGTGGGCGTTCCCTCCGGCAGCAGCGGTGAAGCGGTGAAGATATTTGTGGTCAAGAAAGATCCTTCTCTGACCGAGGATGCGCTGATAACGTTTTGTCGCCGTCAGCTGACGGGCTATAAAGTGCCGAAGCTGGTGGAATTTCGGGATGAGCTGCCGAAATCCAACGTCGGGAAGATATTACGACGAGAATTACGTGACGAAGCCCGTGCCAAAGTGGACAATAAGGCCTGAGCTTCACGTTAATCGCCCAGACGCCGGTTAAGCCGGCGTTTTTTATGGGCGCAAACAAAAGAGAGTCCGATTTGAATTACCAGATGATCACTACCAACGACGAGCTGGCTTCGCTGTGCGAGGTGACGCGTGAATTTCCCGCTATCGCCCTGGATACGGAATTTGTCCGCACCCGAACGTACTATCCGCAGCTGGGTCTGATTCAGATGTATGACGGCAAACACGTGTCGTTGATTGACCCCCTCGGCATTACCGACTGGGCGCCAATGCGCGAGCTGTTGCTGGATACCGCCGTGACCAAATATCTGCACGCGGGCAGTGAAGATCTGGAAGTCTTTCTCAACACCTTTGGCATCATGCCGCAGCCGCTGATTGATACCCAGATCCTCGCGGCGTTCAGCGGTCGTCCGCTCTCCTGGGGCTTCGCCGCGATGGTGGAAGAGTACACCGGTCTGACGCTGGATAAGAGCGAATCGCGTACCGACTGGCTCGCGCGTCCGCTGACGGCGCGTCAGCTTGAATACGCCGCGGCAGACGTCTTTTACCTGCTACCGATTGCCGGCCAGCTCATGAAAGAGGCTGAGGCGTCCGGTTGGCTGTCTGCCGCACTGGACGAGTGCCGCATGACGCAGCAGCGTCGTCAGGAAGTGGTTGATCCGAAAGAAGCCTGGCGTGACATCACCAACGCCTGGCAGCTGCGCACCCGTCAACTGGCCTGTCTGCAATTGCTGGCTGACTGGCGTCTGCGTAAAGCGCGTGAGCGCGATCTGGCGGTTAACTTCGTGGTGCGTGAAGAACACCTGTGGGCGGTGGCGCGCTATATGCCGGGTAGCCTTGGTGAACTGAACAGCATTGGCCTTTCCGGAAGTGAGATCCGTTTCCACGGTAAAACGCTGCTCGCGCTGGTAGAGAAAGCTCAGCAGCTGCCGGAGGACGCACTGCCAGAACCGCTG
>NZ_DIEJ01000082.1:70741-70963 GCF_002418565.1 Achromobacter sp. UBA5777
GGTGCAGACGGTGGCGGGGGAAAGCAAACTGAGTGCCGAACTGCTGGCTTCACGTCGTCAGATTAACCAGCTGCTGAACTGGCACTGGAAGTTGAAACCGCAAAATGGTTTACCGGAACTGGTCGCCGGATGGCGGGGGGAACTGATGGCCGAACGCCTGAATACCCTGCTGGAAGGGTATCCGCGCTAAAGAATTGTAGCCCCGGTAAGCGCAGCGCCACC
>NZ_DIEJ01000082.1:71204-71557 GCF_002418565.1 Achromobacter sp. UBA5777
TTTGCAGACGTTCTTTTGCGATGTTGGCGGTGCTTTTTTTCCGCGAGAGAAAAAAGTCCAGTAATGCCATAACTTATCCTCCGAACAGGCGTTTGAGGAAACCTTTCTTCTCTTCTTCAATGAAGCGGAAAGGACGTTCTTCTCCCAGCAGACGGTCAACGGTATCCGCATACGCTTTACCTGCGTCTGCCTGTGTATCCAGGATCACGGGCTCGCCCTGGTTAGAGGCGCGCAACACGGACTGATCTTCCGGGATCACGCCAACCAGTTTGATGCGCAGGATCTCCAGCACGTCTTCCATGCTCAGCATGTCACCTTTGTTCACCCGGCCCGGGTTGTAGCGGGTCAGCAGC
>NZ_DIEJ01000082.1:71802-77734 GCF_002418565.1 Achromobacter sp. UBA5777
GCGACGCTCGCAACCCATGATCAGGTCCAGGTTACGCAGACCGATATCGAAGTCGATTACGACGGTTTTCTTTCCCTTCTGGGCCAAACCAGTAGCGATGGCCGCGCTGGAGGTGGTCTTGCCAACGCCTCCTTTACCCGAAGTCACAACAATAATGCGTGCCATAGAAATTCCTTGTTAAAAGGGATCAATTTAACGGTTGAACGGTCAAAGCGTTATCTGCCAGTTGCAGACGGGCCGCTTTGCCATAAAATTCGGCTGGGATTTTATCGCTCAGCCAATATTCACCTGCGATAGACACCAGTTCTGCCGTCAGGTGAGTACAAAAAATTTGTGCTTCTCGATCGCCGCTGGCGCCCGCAAGCGCACGCCCACGCATCATACCGTAAACGTGAATATTGCCATCTGCAATCAGTTCTGCGCCCGCACTGACGTGGCTTGTAACAATCAGATCACAGTTTGGCGCATAAATGCGCTGACCGGAACGAACCGGCAGATCAATCAATCGCGTTTTTGTGACTGGGGCTACATTTTGCGCCGGAGGCGGGGGAGCGGGAACGGTTGCAGGCGTTGCACGCGGGGCTTTTTCTTTGCCCTCGTTTAACAAGGGCAAACCCGCGCGTTCAATTTCGGCTTTTAACTCTGCGTCTTTGCAGCCGCTAATACCCACGATGCGCAACCCCGTGGAGACGACGGCCTGCTGGAGTCGCTTCCAGTTAACCGGCCCCTCAAGGTCGCTTACATTGACGACGACAGGAGCATGCTTAAGAAAAGCGGGAGCCTGCGCGATTTTGTCTTCTAACGCCTGACGAATAACCTCGGGTTTTGCATCATGCAAATGAACCACTGATAAGGTGAAGCTACTGCCTTTAAGCTCGATGGGCGTATTTGACATCCTGGCCTTACTCAATTTGCTATTAACCGCAACACATCGCCGCGATATTCCGAAGAGTATCAGGCATGTTATAGTCAGGAGTATATTGAGGCAAGCAACCACCCGTTAATTCAGAGTAAAAACATGTTTTGTGTGATCTACAGAAGTACCAGCCGCGACCAGACCTACCTTTATGTCGAAAAGAAAGACGATTTTTCCCGCGTGCCTGAAGAATTAATGAAAAGCTTTGGCCGACCGCAGCTGGCGATGCTGCTGCCGCTGGACGGCCGTAAGAAGCTGGTGAACGCCGATCTTGAGAAAGTCAAAAAGGCGTTAATCGAGCAGGGCTATTATTTACAGCTTCCGCCGCCACCGGAGAATTTATTAAAACAGCACCTTGAGCTGAGCGGAAAGAAATAAGCCCGGGACCTTCCGGGAACAACTCATCAACCGATTAGGGGGCGACCATGTATCAACATCATAACTGGCAAGGTGCATTACTGGATTATCCCGTCAGCAAAGTGGTCTGCGTGGGCAGCAACTATGCAAAACATATTCAGGAGATGGGCAGCGCCGTGCCGGAAGAGCCAGTTCTGTTTATTAAGCCAGAAACCGCACTGTGCGATATTCGCCAGCCGCTGGTTCTGCCGCAGGGACTGGGCTCGGTGCATCATGAAGTGGAGCTGGCGGTGCTGATCGGCGCGACGCTGCGCCAGGCAACTGAAGAGCATGTAGAGAAGGCGATTGCGGGTTACGGTGTCGCGCTCGACCTGACGCTGCGTGACGTCCAGGGCAAAATGAAGAAAGCGGGGCAGCCGTGGGAAAAAGCCAAGGGTTTTGATAATTCATGCCCGATTTCTGGTTTCGTTCCGGTGAGTGAATTTACCGACGATCCGCAGAACACGCCGCTCAGCCTGAAGGTCAACGGCGAGATCCGCCAGCAGGGAACAACCGCTGACATGATCCATAAGATCGTTCCGCTGATTGCCTACATGAGCCGCTTCTTCACCCTGAAACCTGGCGACGTGATCCTCACCGGCACTCCGGAAGGTGTGGGGCCGCTGCTTAGCGGCGACGAACTGGACGTCAGTTTTAACGGCCTGTCGCTGAAAACCCGCGTGCTGTAAAAGCACAGTGCCGCCTGAAAAGGGCGGCAAAACTTGCATCAACGTGCCAGACTCGTTATAAGGTGCGCTCTATTTTGACGTGTGGACATCCCGATGAACGACATTCCTTTCTGGCAAAGCAAAACTCTCGACGACATGACCGACGCGGAGTGGGAATCGTTGTGTGACGGCTGTGGGCAGTGCTGCCTGCATAAGCTGATGGATGAAGATTCGGACGAGATCTATTTCACCAACGTAGCCTGCAAGCAGTTAAACATCAAAACCTGCCAGTGCCGCAACTATGAGCGCCGTTTCGAATATGAGCCGGACTGCATCAAGTTAACCCGTGAAAATCTGCCGACCTTTGAGTGGCTGCCGCATACCTGCGCGTATCGCCTGCTGGCGGAAGGAAAAGATCTGCCCACATGGCATCCGCTGTTGACGGGGTCGAAAGCGGCGATGCACGGTGAACGTATTTCCGTGCGCCACATTGCGGTGAAAGAGTCCGAGGTGCGCGACTGGGAAGACCACATTATGAATCACCCTAATAGGTGACAATAAAAAACCCGCCGAGGCGGGTTTTTTATTGTGCGCAATTTTGTCGGGTGGCGCTGCGCTTACCCGACCGACAAAACCCTAATCGTAAGCCGGGTAAGGCGAAGCCGTCACCCGGCAAAACCAACACCCTAGTGGTGCAACATCTCCTCCACCACCTGCTCTTTGTACATCTCATTCGGGTAGTAGGTCGGCCAGTTATCCATCTCTTTCAGCAGCGCCTCGTGGGAGGTGTTGCCCATAAAGATATGGAAGTGTGAAGAGGCTTTCGGCCCGATGATATGGTCGCTGAACTGCACAAACTTAGGCGCCTGGCTCGCGTTATCCTTGCACTCAAACAGGTAGCGCACGCCTTTTTTCCCCGACGCATAGGTCAGAATTTTGTAGCCGCTGTAGTCGTAGCGGCAGCTGCTCACCGTTTTGCCGCGGTGGAATTCCATCACGTTGTTTTCAATGCCGATGGCGTCCACGTCCGTCGCGTACCCCTTACGGTAGTAGGCCTTCACCTCGGCAGCGGATTTTTCTCCCTTCTGCGCTTTCTTTTCGAAAACCGGATCCAGCGAACCATCAAGCAGGAACGGATAAACGGACTGCCAGGTCCCGTCCCAGTCAGACAGCTTCCTGTCCCTGACGTCTTTATCCTCAAAGACGCCGTTAGCCGCCTTCTGTTCCGCCTCCGTCATCTGATGACCGTGCGAATGGGCAAAAAGCGAGCCGCTTACCAGCAGCGTTCCCAGAGTAAGCGCAATTTTTGCAAGTTGTGCAGCCACAGCAAAATCCTCATTCCGTTTTATAAGAATGAGGATGTTATATTATAACATTTCAGATCGCAACCAGCCCGCGAACGCCCTCCTGCTCCATGTTCTCCCCGCGCCCCTGCTGGACGATGCTGCCGCGCGACATCACCAGATACCTGTCGGCCAGCTCTGCCGCAAAATCATAAAACTGCTCCACCAGCAGGATGGCCATATCCCCCCGGTTCGCCAGGCTGCGGATCACCTGCCCAATCTCTTTAATCACCGACGGCTGAATACCTTCCGTGGGTTCATCCAGAATCAGTAACCGTGGACGGCTCGCCAGCGCGCGACCTATCGCCAGCTGCTGCTGCTGACCACCGGAAAGTTGATGCGGCTTGCGCTGGGCGAACGCCTCCAGCTGTACCATGCGCAGGGCTTCGGTAACCCGAGGTGGGATCTCGCTGGCCGGTGTTTTTTGCATCCGCAGGCCAAACGCCACGTTCTCAAACACGGTCATGTGCGGGAACAGGGCATAGCTCTGAAAGACGGTATTGACGTGGCGATCTTCGGCTGGAACCTGGGTTATGTCCTGGTTCTCAAGATGGATATGGCCGTTATCGACGCTTTCCAGCCCGGCGATAAGGCGCAGGACGGTGGTTTTGCCGCAGCCGGAGGGGCCGAGCAGCGTGAGAAACTCACCGTCATTGATGGTCAGATTAAGGTCGGAAATGACATCTTTGCCATCGAAACTTTTACGAATTCGTTCCAGTTGCACCAGCGGTGAAAGGGAACGGGGTTGTGTATTCAATTTTCGCGCTGTCCCATATAGACGCCTCAGGCAGCAGACTGAAGCGGGGTTTGTGTGTAACCACCTTGGTGACTCGTAATGAGGGCGGACATTCTACGGCAAACCCATTGAATCGCCAATCCTTCTCACTTATTCATAAGCTACATTTATTAACGCACAACGATATAAACGTAAAAAGTTCTCGTTTGCGGGATAAAAGTGACCTGACGCAATATTTGCGTTTTGCTGCTTAATGATAATGTTGTCACAAAAAGTGAGGGTGACTGCATGGATAAACTACTTGAGCGTTTCTTACATTACGTTTCGCTGGATACCCAATCTAAGCCGGGGGTCCGACAGGTGCCAAGCACCGAAGGCCAGTGGAAGCTGCTAAATCTGCTGAAAGAGCAGCTGGAGGCCATGGGGCTGGTTGATGTCACGCTCAGCGAAAAAGGGACCGTGATGGGAACGCTGCCGGCGAATATTGACGGCGATATCCCGGCAATTGGCTTTATTTCTCATGTCGATACCTCACCTGATTTTAGCGGTAAACACGTAAACCCGCAGATTGTTGAAAACTATCGCGGCGGTGATATTGCGCTGGGCATTGGCGACGAAGTGCTGTCGCCGGTGATGTTCCCGGTACTGCATCAGCTGCTGGGGCAGACGTTAATCACCACTGACGGCAAAACCTTGCTGGGGGCCGATGACAAAGCGGGCATCGCCGAGATCATGACGGCGCTGGCGGTGCTGAAGGGCAAAAATATCCCACATGGCGATATCCGCGTGGCCTTCACGCCGGATGAAGAGGTTGGAAAAGGCGCGAAACACTTTGACGTTGAGGCGTTTAACGCGCAGTGGGCCTACACCGTCGACGGTGGCGGCGTGGGTGAACTGGAGTATGAAAACTTTAACGCGGCATCGGTGACGATCAAAATCGTTGGGAACAACGTGCACCCGGGGTCTGCGAAAGGGGTGATGGTGAATGCGCTGTCGCTGGCTGCGCGTATTCATGCGGAAGTGCCCGCCGAAGAGAGCCCGGAGATGACGGAAGGGTATGAGGGTTTTTATCATCTGACCAGCATCAAGGGGACCGTGGACAGCGCGCAGATGCACTATATTGTCCGCGATTTCGACCGCAAAGCCTTTGAAGCACGCAAACGTAAGATGATGGAGATCGCGAAAAAGGTCGGCAAGGGGCTACATCCGGATTGCTATATTGAACTCATCATCGAAGACAGCTATTACAATATGCGCGATAAGGTGATGGAGCATCCGCATATTCTTGATATCGCCCAGCAGGCGATGCGCGATTGTGACATCGAGCCGGTGATGAAACCGATCCGTGGCGGTACCGATGGTTCACAGCTGTCGTTTATGGGCCTGCCGTGCCCGAACCTGTTTACCGGTGGATATAACTACCACGGCAAGCATGAGTTCGTGACGCTGGAAGGGATGGAGAAAGCGGTGCAGGTGATCGTGCGGATAGCGGAGTTAACCGCGAAGCGGTAATGTTTTATGCCGGGTGGCGGCTACGCCTTACCCGGCCTACNNAGCGCAGCGCCACCGGGCAATGGGCAAGGAGTGCCAATGTCAAACTACCGCCGCCACTACATCCCCGGTGGGACCTGGTTTTTCACCGTCAATCTGCAAAACCGCCAGAGCGATTTACTTACTCGCCACATCGACAGCCTGCGTTCCGCTACCGCCACGGTTAAGCGTGCGAAGCCCTTTACCATTAACGCCTGGGTTATCCTGCCTGAACATATGCACTGTATCTGGACCCTGCCGGAAGGGGACAGTGACTTTTCAGCGCGCTGGCGCGACATCAAAAAAACGTTTAGCCGCAACATTGAAATGCGCCACGTCTGGC
>NZ_DIEJ01000001.1:0-5000 GCF_002418565.1 Achromobacter sp. UBA5777
TCCCTTTTGGGGGTCCGCCCTGCTGGATCCCGCCCCCTCCCGCCCGCTGCTGCCGCCCGCCCCGGGCGCCGCCGCCGACGCCCCGCCGGTCTATGCGCCCGCGGTGCGGTCCGCGCTGGACGGCCTGTTGGCCGGCACCGTGCTCACGCGCCCCGAAAAAACCTATTCCGAACCGCTGGCCGCGCATCAGTTCACCAAAGAGACCATGCTGGTCGACGACAAGCCGGTGCGCGATTTTCCGCGGCTGCGCGGGGCGGCGCTGCACCTGACCGATCCCGAGAAAGAGCGCGGCGGCGATATCGCCATGCGGCTGGGATGGGGCCTGGCCGCGGGGCTGGCCGTCGCGTTGGCCGGCGCCGTCCTGCTGTTTGCCTGCCTGACGCGCGCCACCGGTTCGGCGTCCCATGCCGCCGAGGAATTGCTGGCCGGCCGCGCCGACATTCCCTGGCGCGCCATGACGATCACCTTCGCCCTGTTGTGCCTGACCGTGGGGGCGCTGGCCGGGCTGTCCACCGGCTATCACGCGCTGGGCACCGACCGCATCGGCAACGACGTGCTGTGGCAGGCGCTAAAAAGCATCCGCACCGCGCTCGTCATCGGCAGCCTCACCACGCTGGCGATGCTGCCGCCGGCCATCATTTTCGGGATCGCGGCCGGGTACTTCAAGGGCAAGGTCGACGACGCCATCCAGTACCTGTACACCACCATCACATCGATCCCCGGCGTGCTGCTAGTGGCCGCCTGCGCGCTGATGATGCAGGTGTACATCGACAACCATTCCGACCTCTTCGACACCTCGGCGGCACGCGCCGACCTGCGGCTGTTCCTGTTGTGCATGATCCTGGGCCTGACCGGCTGGGCAGGGCTGTGCCGCCTGCTGCGCGCCGAAACGCTCAAGCTGCGCGAACTGGAGTACGTGCAGGCCGCGCGTGCATTTGGCGTGTCGCACTGGCGCATCATGACGCGCCACCTGCTGCCCAACGTGGCCCATCTGGTGCTGATCACCGTGGTGCTGGAATTCTCGGGCCTGGTGCTTTACGAGGCCGTGCTGTCCTACCTGGGCATCGGCGTGGATCCCAGCATGAATTCCTTCGGCTCGATGATCGACGGCGCGCGGCTCGAAATGTCGCGCGATCCCATGATCTGGTGGAATCTGATGACCGCTTTCCTCTTCATGCTGGCGCTGGTGCTGGCCGCCAACCTGTTCGCGGATGCGGTGCGCGACGCCTTCGATCCGCGCACGCGGCGCTACAAGCCCAGCCGCCTGGCGCGCCTGGGCTTTCTTGGCCGCCGTCCGGAAGCCATGCTGGCGGCGGACGGCCGCGCCTCCAAGACCGGAGAGGCGCCATGAGCTACGACACCCCTTTGCTGACCGTAAACGGCCTGGACGTCGACGTCGCGGGCGAAAGCGGCATGACGCATGCGGTCAAGCGCCTGCAACTGGCGATCTCCCAGCGCGAGACCTTCGCGCTGGTGGGCGAATCGGGCTGCGGCAAGAGCATGACCGCGCTGGCGCTGTTGCGGCTGCTGCCGGACGCCGGACGCATCGTGGGCGGGCAGATCGACCTGGATGGCGAAGACCTCAACCGCCTGCCGGAAAGCGCCATGCGCGGCGTGCGCGGCGGGCGCATCGGCATCATCTTCCAGGAACCGTCCACCAGCCTGAATCCGGTCATGCGCGTGGGCGACCAGATCATCGAGACGCTGACGGCTCACACGCCGCTGCGCGGGGCCGCAGCGCGGGCGCGGGCCATCGACTGGCTGCGCCGGGTAGGCATTCCCGATCCCGACCGCCGCATCGACGACTATCCGTTCCAGTTTTCCGGTGGCCAGAAGCAGCGCGTCATGATCGCCATCGCGCTGGCAGCCGAGCCCGTGCTGCTGATCGCCGACGAGCCGACCACCGCGCTGGACGTGACGGTGCAGGCGCAGGTGCTGGACCTTTTGGCCAGCATCCAGCAGGAAATGGGCATGGCCGTCCTGCTGATCACGCACGACCTGGCCGTGGTCAAGAACGTGGCGCATCACGTCGCCCTGATGCGCAGCGGCGAGATCGTCGAAAGCGCCAGCGCCGAGGAATTCTTCCGCGCGCCGCGCCATCCGTATGCCAAGCAACTCTTCGAAGCCATCCCCACCTTCGACAAACGTGGCGTGCCGCTGACCGAACAGGGCCGGGCCGTGGCCGCGCAGCAGCGCCAGCAGGCCGGGCCGGACCGCACGGCGGGCGTGGTGCTGGATGTGCAGGATCTGAAGGTCCATTACCCGGTACGCAAGGGGCCGCTGCGCCGCATCGTGTCATGGGTCAAGGCCGTGGACGGCGTGACCTTCACGCTGCGCGCGGGCGAAACGCTGGCGCTGCTGGGCGAATCCGGCTGCGGCAAGACCACCACTGGCAAGGCCTTGCTGCGGCTGATCGACGGCGCGCGCATTTCGGGCCGCGCCATGCTGCAAGGCCAGGACCTGTTGACCGCCGACCGCCGCCAGTTGCAGCGGCTGCGGCAGGACATCCAGATCGTGTTCCAGGACCCGTATGCCTCGCTGGATCCGCGCATGCGCATCGGCGAGATCCTGGACGAGGGTCTGGCGTCGCTCAAGCGCGGCATGAGCCGCCAGGACCGCGAGAAGCACGCCGCGCAGCTCATCGAGCGGGTCGGGTTGCCCGCCAACACGCTGACGCGTTATCCGCATGAATTCTCGGGCGGACAGCGCCAGCGCATCGCCATTGCGCGCGCGCTGGCGGTCGAACCCAAGGTGCTGATCTGCGACGAGCCCACGTCGGCGCTGGATGTGTCGGTGCAGGCGCAGATCCTGGATCTGCTGCGCGAGCTGCAGGCCGATCTGGGCATCGCGTATCTCTTCATCACCCACAACTTCGGGGTGGTCGAGTATCTGGCGGACCGCATCGCGGTCATGGACAAGGGCCGCATCGTTGAGCTGGGTCAGGCCGAGTCGGTCTTGCTGGCGCCGCGCCAGGAAGTCACGCGCCGGCTGCTGGCCGCGGTGCCGCGTCTGCACTTCGGGCCGCCTGACGCGGACTGATCCATCTCACGCTGCGTGAATGAATTAAAGCCGGATCCGGCCGAGGTGGCCGGATCCGGTGAAGGACATACGCCAGCGACTGCGCGACCTGCAGTGCCAGATCGACGCCCTGCAGGCGCAACAGGCGCTGGTCGGCAGCCCGGTGGCGCAAACCCGGGCCAAATGGCGCGCCTTCTTGTACTCTTGCTGTTGCACCCCATATAGACGCCATGGCTCTGAAAGTTTTTGACCTCCAGTGCGACCACGACCACATCTTTGAAGGGTGGTTCGGGTCGCACGAAGACTACGACGCGCAACAAGCGCGCGGCCTTGTCACGTGCCCCGTCTGCGGGTCCGCCACCATCACCAAGCGCCTGTCCGCGCCCCGGCTGAACGTGGCCCACCTGCACGCGCCCGCGGCCAAGCCGCTCGTGCCGGCCGGCGCGTCCGACGCTGAAAAGATGGCGGCCCTGCAGGCCGCCGTCATGCGCCAGGTTCGCGCGCTGGTGCGCAGCACCGAAAACGTCGGCCCCCGCTTCGCGGAAGAAGCGCGCCGCATCCACGAAGGCGATGCCGACGACCGCCCCATCCGCGGCACCGCCACGGTGGAAGAACGCGAAGCCCTGGCCGAGGACGGCATCGAGGTCATGGCCGTGCCGGATTTTCTGGACGACGAACGGCTGCAATAGCGGGTCGAGGTGTCCGGCTCTCCTGGCTGGATGATCTGCAGTTTGAAGCAGCGTCTCAAAGGGTGTCAGACACCTTGCCACCCACCACCCGAAAAAAAAGCCAGACCGAATGGTCTGGCTTTTTTGCGCTGAGCCGGATCAGTTGTTGACGCGGCTGCGGTATTCGTTGGTGCGGGTGTCGATTTCGATCTTGTCGCCGATGGCGCAGAACAGCGGCACGTTCAGTTCGTAGCCGGTGTTGATCTTGGCCGGCTTGGTCACCTTGCCCGAGGTATCGCCACGGACGGCGGGTTCGGTGTAGGTGATTTCGCGCACGAGCGTGGTGGGCAGTTCAACCGAGATGGCGCGGCCGTCGTAGAAGACCACTTCCACGGGCATCGCTTCTTCCAGGTAGTTGAGCGCGTCGCCCATGCTTTCGGCTTCGATTTCGTACTGGTTGTACTCTTCGTCCATGAAGACGTACATCGGGTCGCCGAAGTAGGAATACGTGCATTCCTTGCGATCCAGTTGAACGACTTCGAACTTTTCGTCGGCCTTGTAGACCGATTCGCTGGCCGAGGCGGTCAAGAGGTTCTTGAACTTCAGCTTGACCACGGCGGCGTTACGGCCAGACTTGTTGTATTCGGCCTTCTGGACCACGAGGGGATCCTTGCCGACCATGACCACGTTTCCGACTCGCAATTCCTGAGCGGTTTTCATCGATAAAACTCCGGGGGTGATGGGTGCACTCGCCGTGCTTGCATAAGCCGCGTGAGGCTTTGCACACCCCGGGAGGCGTCATAGTTGAGGCCCGACAGATTCAGGGCAACTCAGAAAACTCTCTATTCTAACGTTTCTTGGCCAACTCTGCGCAAAACGTGGCCAGATTTTCGGCCAGGCCGGGCAGGGCCGACTGGCTGGCGTTCCAGTGGCGGGCTGCGTCGGACCACGCGCGCCAGGCGTCGGGCGCCAGCGCGGCGGTGACGGCCCGGGCCGTGCGGCCGGGTTCGGACTCGTTCCAGGTGCGGATCAGCGCATGCGCCGTTTCGGGGGCCGGATAGCGCGCCAGCCAGGCTTCCAGCTTTTCAAGATGGACGTTTTCGTCCTGCGGGTAGATCTGCCAGACCAGCGGCCGGGCGGCCCAGGCGGCCCGCACGAAGGAATCTTCGCCGCGCACGAAATTCAAGTCCGCGCACCACAGCAGGCGGTCGTAATCGGGCTGAGCCAGAAAGGGCAGCCGGACGACGTGCGGGCAGCCAGCCGACTGGCAGGCCGCTTCCAGCCCGGGCGCCACGCCCTGCGGCACCAGCATTA
>NZ_DIEJ01000001.1:5034-12972 GCF_002418565.1 Achromobacter sp. UBA5777
CATCAGCCGTCAGGGCCTGGGCCAGTTCGGCCACCGGCGCCGACGGATAGCAAAACAGGGACACGGTACGCGCGCCGGTGCGCCGCAGCGCCAGCGCATCGTCCGGCACGCCGGCCGAGCGCAGGAAGGCGTCCTGCGCGTCCGCCGAGCCTTGCAGCGCTTCGCGTTCCATGGCCAGGGCCGGTTCGCGCAGCAGGCCGCCCGTGGCCGGTGTAAAGCCCGGGAAAAAGAAGTGCTTGACCAGGCCGTCCGGCCGCTGTGACGGCAGCCCGTGGCAGCTTTCGACCCACGCTTCGGCGCTCAGATATTCCAGGTTGATCCAGACGGGGTGGCTGCGGCGCATGGACGCGACGAACGTCTCGGGCGGATCGCACGCGAACGCTTCTATCACGACGTCGCGCGCCTGCAGCGAGGCGTCCGGTGCCTCTGACCAATGCACGACGTCGACGCCCGACACCTGCTGGCGCGCGGCGTCGGCCGAAATGCCGGGCTGGATGTGTGAGAAGCTGACCAGGTCGTCGACCCACAGGCGGACATCCCAGTGGAAATCGCGCGCAAGCTGGCGCGCAAGGCGCCAGCAGACGCCGATGTCGCCGTAGTTGTCGACGACCCGGCAGAATATGTCCGCTTGCATGGCTGGCTTAGTGGAACTGGGCGGGGGCGGCCTCGGCGTCCTCGGGGAGTTCGGCGTGCACCAATTCGCCCAGGGGATTCGGGAAGTAGGGCGCGCCGCAGTCCTCGCAATACTCGGGCGGCAGCACACCAGGGATGCGCCGCACGTCGGTGACCCCGTATTCCTTCAGCAGCGCCGCGATCTCGTCGACCACGTCGGGCTGGCCTTCGTCCATGACCAGGTCTTCCTCGCGGCCGTACAGCGGCCACACGCAGCCGTAGTAGACGTCGTTGCTGCTGCGCGCGGTAAAGCCGATGCGGTATTCGTCGATACGGCCTTCGCCGCAGCCGGCCACCACGGCCCGCAGCTGCGAGGCTTCAAGGTTGACGGCGCCTTCCAGCCAGCTGACCGCCGCGCGCAGGGACAGCGGGCGCACCTGACGGTCGGCTTCGCGGTTGCTGACGTAGTAGGCGTCGGGCAGCAGGGCCTCGAAACCGCACCCCGGCAGCAGCGCGGCCAGCGTGGGCTGCGCTTGCGCGGCCCATTGCGCCAGGCAGGCATCACGGCTGGCGTCGGCATCGCCCAGCTTTTCCTGCCAGCGGAAGATCGGCTCGCCTTCTGGCACGGCGACCGTGCCGACGATGTAGCGCGTGTCGGCCAGCATGTTCGCGGTTTCGGTGTCGGTGTTCAGCGCCGGCTTGGTGGTCTCGGCGCCCAGCGCCTGCGAGCCCAGGCGTTGCAGCCATTGCCAGGTCTCGGAGAACGTGCGCGGCATCTGGTCCACGCTGACCAGCAGCGGCATCAACGTGGTGCGCGCGTTGCTCGACAGGACATGCCCGTGAAGCTGGGCCAGCAGGGCTTGCTGGGCGCTGGCAGAAATGGGGCCGGTGGGAATGGCGTAGCGGGTCCAGGCAACGATGGGCGCGACGATCAGCAGGATGTCGTAGCGAACGCCGTTTTTCTCGATCTTCATCGATTCGGACAGGGTTTCAGCCTGTTCGATCAGAACCTCGTAGGCGCCCACGTCGCTTTGGGCAAGGTGGTCCAGCGCCGCTTCGAGCGGGGCGTCCTGGCCAGCCTTGAGCAGCTTCGGGATCGCTTCGCCAAGCTGGGTCTCCCAGAAGACGTCTTCGACGCGGCTGCCCGAGCGGTTCAGCGCCTGGGCAAGCGCGACCAGCCGGGTAGCGTCACGGGTCATGCGGGGAGCGGATTGGCTGCGGGATCGGGCCATAACTTCGGGGAACGTCCATTCAGTGTGTAACGACGTAGTTTAACGCCCGGCACCCTTGGCGGGGTGACGGCCCATTGCGCGCTGACCAAGCTGATCCCGCCGCCGTGCGATAGAGGCAAGATAACGGCAGACTCCACACGCGCGCACGATCCACATTGATGCTTATTGAGCAACAGATTATCCCGATGCCGGGGGTTTATTGCTCGTTTGAATCGGCTGACAATGGCGGCATCGTTATTGTTTCTGGAGGCACAGCCATGCGTTGGCCTACGCTTTTCGTATCCCACGGTTCCCCCATGCTGGCCGTCGAACCCGGCCGCACCGGCCCCGCACTCGCGGACTGGAGCGCCGCACAGGGCCGCAAGCCGCGCGGCATCCTGGTCGTTTCGCCGCACTGGATGGGCGAGGGGTTGGCGCTGTCGACCCGCGATAAGCAGGTCGCCTGGCACGACTTCGGCGGCTTCCCGCAGGAGCTTTACGCGCTGCAGTACGCCGCGCCCGGGTCGCCCGAACTGGCCGCGCGCGTGCAGGCGCTGCTGGCCGAATCGGGCATCGCCGCCGATCGTGATCCCCGGCGTCCGCTGGACCACGGGGCCTGGGTGCCGTTGCGCTATCTGTACCCGGACGTCGATGTGCCGGTCGTGCAGCTGTCGCTGGACATGGGGCGCGACGCGGCGGGACAGATGGAACTGGGCCGCGCGCTGGCGCGCCTGCGCGACGAAGACATCCTGATCATCGGCTCGGGGTCGCTGACGCACAACCTGCGCCACGTCCGCATGCCGCAGAACGCGCCGGCGGCCGAGTACGTGCCGGGCTTTCAGGCGTGGTACGCGGACAAACTGGCGCATCACGACGTGCCCGCGCTGCTGGATTGGCAGGCGCAGGCGCCTGGCGCGATGCAGGCGCATCCGCATGACGATCATCTGATGCCGCTGTATGTGGCATTGGGCGCGGGCGGCACGAAGGCGCGGCGGCTGAATGACGAAGTGTCGTACGCGGCGTTGGCAATGGACGCCTATCAGTTTGATTAAGCCAGCCCGGTGTCTGACACCCGTCGAGCCACTGCAGCAAGCTGACGATCATCTCCCCTGGGTGTCAGACACCTCCGCCGCCCATGAAAAACGCCCCGGAACCGCAAGGTCCCGGGGCGTTCTTACTGCGCTGCAGCCGTTGACGATCAGGCAGCAAGCAGTTGGCGCAGCACAAACGGCAGGATCCCGCCGTGCTGGTAATAGTCAACCTCGATCGGCGTGTCGATACGCAGCAGCACGGTCACGTCCTGCTTCGAACCGTCCTTGCGCGTGATCGTCAGCGTCACGTCCTGCATCGGCTTGATGCCGTTTTCCAGGCCCGAGATGTCGTACGTTTCTTCGCCGGTAATTCCCAGGGACTGCACGCTGTCGTTGCCCTTGAACTGCAGGGGCAGCACGCCCATGCCCACCAGGTTGCTGCGGTGGATGCGCTCGAAGCTGCGCGTGATGACCGCCTTGACGCCGAGCAGCTGGGTGCCCTTGGCGGCCCAGTCGCGCGACGAGCCGGTGCCGTATTCTTCGCCGCCGAACACCACGGTGGGCGTGCCGGCCGCAACGTACTTCATCGCGGCGTCGTAGATCGACATCTGTTCGCCGGTGGGCTGGAACAGGGTTTCGCCGCCTTCGAAGCGGCTGCCGTCCGGCAGCGCGGGAATCATGAGGTTCTTGATGCGCACGTTGGCGAAGGTGCCGCGCATCATGATTTCATGGTTGCCGCGGCGCGAACCGTAGCTGTTGAAGTCGGCCTTCATGACGCCGTTTTCCTTCAGCCACTTGCCGGCGGGCGAGCTTTCCTTGATGGAGCCGGCGGGCGAGATGTGGTCGGTGGTGACCGAGTCGCCGAACACGCCCAGCGCGCGCGCGCCCTTGACCGTGGGCATCGCGCCCGGCGTCATGCCGAAGCCTTCGAAGAAGGGCGGTTCGGCGATGTATGTGGAATCAGGCCAGTTGTAGGTATCGCCCGTGACGCCCTTGATGTTTTCCCACAGCTTGCCAGGGTTGCTCTTGACCTGGCCGTAGTTGGCCTCGAAAGCCTCGGGGTCCAGCGCGTACTTGAGCAGCGCGTCGATTTCCTCGGTGGTCGGCCAGATGTTGCCCAGCCACACGTCGCCGTTCTTGCCGCGGCCCACGGGCTCGGTCATCAGGTCACGCGTGACGGTGCCGGCCAGCGCGTAGGCCACGACCAGCGGCGGCGAAGCCAGGAAGTTGGCCTTGATGTTCGGGTGGATGCGCGCCTCGAAGTTGCGGTTGCCCGAGAGCACCGCCGAGCAGACGAGGTCGTTGCTGGTGATGGCTTCGTTCAGGTCAGCCGTCAGGTCGCCGGCGTTGCCGATGCAGGTCGTGCAGCCGTAGGCCGCCACGTCGAAGCCCAGCTTTTCCAGGTAGGGCAAGAGGCCCGTCTTGGTCAGGTATTCCGTGACCACGCGCGATCCGGGGGCCAGCGAGGTCTTGATGTGCTTGGGCACCGTCAGGCCGGCTTCCACGGCCTTCTTGGCCAAGAGGCCCGCCGCCAGCAGCACGCTGGGGTTGGACGTGTTGGTGCAGGACGTGATGGCGGCGATCAGGATGTCGCCGTTCTTGACCTTGGTGCCGGTGCTGGTGGTGAAGGTCTGATCCAGTTTTTCGGCGGGCTGGTTGAAGCCGTTTTCGGCGACCGGCTTGGAGAACAGGTCGATGAACGTGTTCTTGACGTTGCCGATTTCGATACGGTCCTGCGGACGCTTCGGGCCGGCCAGCGACGGGGCGACGGTGGACAGGTCCAGCGTCAGCAGCTTGGTGAAGTTGATGTCCTGGGCCGCGGGAACGCCGAACATCTTCTGCGCCTTGAAATAGGCCTCGAAGGCAGCGATTTCCTCTTCGGTGCGGCCGGTGCCGCGGAAGTAGTCGATGGTGCGTTCGTCGACCGGGAAGAAACCCATGGTGGCGCCGTATTCGGGCGCCATGTTGCCGATGGTGGCGCGTTCGGCCACGGTCAGGCTGGCGGTGCCTTCGCCGCAGAATTCGACAAACTTGCCCACCACCTTTTCACGGCGCAGCATTTCGGTGATGGTCAGCACCAGGTCGGTGGCGGTGACGCCGCCGCGCAGTTGGCCCTTGAGCTCGACGCCCACCACATCGGGGGTCAGGAAGTACACGGGCTGGCCCAGCATGCCGGCTTCGGCTTCGATGCCGCCCACGCCCCAGCCGACCACGCCGATGCCGTTGATCATGGTGGTGTGGCTGTCGGTGCCCACCAGCGAATCCGGGTAGAAGACGTTGTTCTTCTTGTCCTGGTGCACGCCGCGCGCCAGGTATTCCAGGTTGACCTGGTGGACGATGCCAAAGCCCGGTGGCACGACGCCGAAGGTGTCGAACGCCTGCATGCCCCACTTCATGAACTGGTAGCGCTCCTGGTTGCGCTTGAACTCCAGCTTCATGTTCAGGTCCAGCGCATTCTTGGTGCCGAAGTAGTCGATCATGACCGAGTGGTCCACCACCAGGTCCACGGGCACCAGGGGTTCGATGCTCTTGGGGCTCTTGCCCATCTTGTCGGCAACCGAACGCATGGCCGCGATGTCGGCCAAGAGCGGCACGCCGGTGAAGTCCTGCAGCACGACCCGGGCGACCACAAAAGGAATTTCGTCTTCGCGCTTGGCGTTGGCCTGCCAGTTGGCGAGCTGCCGCACGTGTTCTTCGGTGACTTTCTTGCCATCGCAGTTGCGCAGCACGGATTCCAGCACGATGCGGATGGAGACCGGCAGCCGCTGCACGTCGATGCCGAGCGATTTGCCCAGCGCCGGCAGCGAGTAGAACTGACAGGACTTGTTGCCGATCTTGAAATTCTTGAGTGTGTCTAGGGTGTTGTGCGGCATGATGGACTCCGTGGTTTTGCCCAGGCTGAAGGCGGCATTTTCAGGCGTTTCGGCAGGTTTGTCATTGTCTCTTGGACAAGTTTGCCGAGGGTCTATATCTTGGTTTATGTCTTATATCTTATATAAGACTTGAGTGATGCGTCAAAGTTCCGGCCCCTGACGCGCCAGACCGGACTGAATTCGGCGAAACCCTTACTGTGGCGGACGCGCGCCAACCCTGCAAGACCCCGCCGCCGTGAGCGCGGGCTTTACGTCAGGTGCGCGGGCATTTCAGCGGCCGCATATTCAAGAAAGCGCTTCAGCGCCAGCGGCTCGCCGCTGCGCGCCGGCATCACGGCGTAGATCCGGGCGGGCGCCGCAGTCCAGTCGGGCAGGATGCGCGACAGTTCGCCCTGTTCGATCTCTGCGCCACACAGATAGCGGGGCACCAGGGCCACCCCCAGACCCGCGCCCGCCATCGCGCGCAGCGTGTCCATATTGCTGCTCAGGCTGCGCGGCTGGAACTCCACTGACGCCATTTCGCCGCCGGGCCCGGTCAGCCGCCAGGTGTGCGGGCCGTCCTGCGTCCCGTGGGCCAGCAGGGGCAGGGTGGCCAGGTCACGCGGATGGCGCGGCGCGGATCTGGCCATCGTGGGGCTGCACACCAGCGCCAGCGGCACGGCGGCGATCTCCAGCGCGTTCAGGCGCGCGTCCGTCAGCGAAGACGCCTGGGCGCGGAACGCCAGGTCGTAGCCTTCCCCGACCAGATCGATGATCTGGTCGCGGGTATCCAGCAGCACCCGCACGCGCGGATGGTCCGCGCAGAAACGGGCAACCAGCCCGCCCAACACTCGCGTCGCGAGCGGCGCCGGCGCGGTGATACGCAGCATGCCTGCCGGCGCATCGCCCATTGAGGCAGCCAGATCGAAGACGCTGCGCGCTTCGCGGGCCAACGCCTGGGCGTGAGCATGGATCTGTTCGCCCATCGGCGTCAGCGACACGCGGCGCGTATTGCGTTGAAGCAGCCGCACGCCCAGGCGCGCCTCAAGCTCCGCAATCCGGCGGCTGAGCTTGGAACGTTGCATATTCAACACACGTGCGGCCGCCGAGAAGCCACCTTTTTCGACAACTTCGCTGAAAAGCAGCAGGTCTTCAAGGCGATGAACGTAGTTAGGCATACAGCGTTTTAATAGGAGAAATTCGAAAATTTGCTGGCATTGTCCTGACAGCCAGGACAATTATTCCTGAAATTGGCCCCTACTGTCCGGCGGGCTGACCTCATAAGCTGTCGCCGCAATACATGTTCAGCAACAGTAAGGCAGCACTTTTTGACTCTTCACCTTAGCGCCGTCATCGCCGGATCCAGCCGCTACCTGGGCGACGCCTGCACCATCCGTCAGTTCCGCCATACCGATTTTGCTGGGAGCATGTCGCCCGTGGTGCTGGTGGACCACTTCGTCATGACGGGTCCCACCTTTGAGCCGCATACCCACGCCGGCGTCAGCGCCGCGACACTGTTGCTGGAAGACAGCACGGGCGTCATGCAGAGCCTGGAAGGCATCGAGAACAACCGCGAAATCCGCGCGGGCGACTTGCAGTGGACGCAAGCCGGGCGAGGCATCGTGCACGCGCAGCGGCCGGCAGGCGACGCCACGCTGCACGGGCTGCAGATCTTCATCGACCACCCGGCGCATCTGAAATCCCTGCCGCCGTCTACGTCGTTGCTGCGTGCGGCGGACATGCCGGTCATTCAGACCCCCTCGGGCAAGGTCCGCGTGGTGGCGGGCAGCTATGCCGGTCTTGAGTCGCCCCTATGCACACCCGAACCGCTGCTGATCCTGGACGGCTGGCTGCGGCCTGGCGCGACGACGCTCCTGCCCATGCCGCCTGGCTGGAATGCCTGGTTCTACGCGGTGCAGGGCGACCTGGGCGTGCGCGCCAGGCACCGCAGCAAGGGCGGGCCGCCGCTGCCTAAGGTGGCGGGGGGCGATCCGGACTTTGCGGTGTTGCCCGCCGGTTCCGCCGCTGCCGCCAGCGCCACGCCGGATGGTGAAGAAGGCGTGCTGCTGCTGATGGCAGGCAAGGTGCCCGTTCATTTTGTACTGGTGGCCGGCCCCGCCGTCGTGGCGGCGTCGGCGCAGGGCGCCGGCACGTCGCCGGCTGCCGATGCGGCGCTTGCCGAGGCGCGGACGGCATACGACGCCGTGGAGAGCCCGGCGGCGGCAGATGCAT
>NZ_DIEJ01000129.1:0-9395 GCF_002418565.1 Achromobacter sp. UBA5777
GCGCGCTGGACAGGGAATCCGGCAGCAGCAGGCCGCGGGCGCGGCGGCCTTGCGCGCCCAGCCCCCGGCGGTGCGCGCTGACGGCCGCCCGGTCCGGGCCCACCTTGCCTCGCATGGGAATGAAATCCAGCTTGTCCACGCCATCGAGCAGATCGCGGGCCCAGGGACGGGCACAGAGGACCAGGGGGAGACCGCTTGCGGCCAGGGCACGCAGGCTGGGCAGGCTCATGCAGACATCGCCCACCCAGTTGGGCAGGCGGACATACAGGCAACTGATATCGGACATGGAAGGGCGCACGGGCGCGGATAGGGCTAAGGGGGCGGGGACGGCGCGCATGCGCGCAGCCGGTACAATCCTGGGCACAATTGTATAAAAGCGAGTGATCCCTTTGAATTCTGCCGCACGGAATGCGCCAGCGGGCTCCCAACCCGTCAAATCCGAACTCTGGTCCCGGATCTACAGCCGCGTGGGTTCCTATTGGAAGGGTTTGCTGGCGGCCGTCCTGCTGATGGCCGGCGCCGCAGCCACGCAGCCTGTGCTGGCGGTCATCATGAAGCCCCTGCTCGATGGCGGTTTCTCGGGCGCCAAACCCTATTACGTGTGGGCGCTGCCGCTGGCGGTCGTCGGCCTGATCCTGCTGCGCGGCATCTGCAACTTCTTCAGCGACTACCTGCTGGCCTGGGTGGCCAACAACGTGCTGCTCGGCATGCGCCGCGACATGTTCGAGCGCCTGCTGGGCCTGCCCGACGCGGACTTCAAGCGCGGCGACACCGGCCGCCTCCTGAACCGCTTCACCATCGACGCCGGCAACGTTACCGGTTACGCCACCGACGTCATCACAGTGCTGGTGCGCGAAACCCTGGTGGTCATCGCCCTGATCTGCGTCCTGCTCTATATGTCGTGGGTGCTGACGCTGATCATCCTGGTCATGCTGCCGGTGTCGGTCATGATCTCGCGCTTTTTCATCAAGCGCCTGCGCCGCATCAACCGCGAAACCGTCAACATGAACGCCGAGCTGACCCGCGTGGTCGGCGAAGGCATCGACGGCCAGCGCGTCATCAAGCTGTTCGACGGCTACGAAGTTGAACGCGGCCGTTTCGATTTCGTCAGCCGTCGTCTGCGCCGCTTCGCGATGCGCACGGCCACCGCCGACGCGGCCCTGACCCCGCTGACCCAGGTCTGCATCTCGATCTCCGTGGGCGCGGTCATCGCCGTGGCGCTCAGTCAGGCCAACAGCGGTTCGCTCACCGTGG
This sequence comes from Achromobacter sp. UBA5777, assembly GCF_002418565.1. Taxonomy (NCBI): domain Bacteria; kingdom Pseudomonadati; phylum Pseudomonadota; class Betaproteobacteria; order Burkholderiales; family Alcaligenaceae; genus Achromobacter; species Achromobacter sp. UBA5777. Next base: position 1,255 of record NZ_DIEJ01000129.1, read on the forward strand.
GCAGCTTCGCCTCGTTCATGGCCGCGCTGGCCCAGATCTTCGACCCCATCAAGCGCCTCACCAACGTGGCCGCCCGCATGCAGAAGATGCTGGTGTCCGCCGAAAGCGTGTTCACGCTGATCGACCAGGTGCCGGAAAACGACACCGGCACCAAGGAACTGCCCGAGCCCGTCCGCGGCAAGGTTGAATTCCGCAACGTGTCGCATCGCTTTCCCGATGCCGATCGCGACACGGTCAACGACATATCCTTCGTGGTCGAACCCGGCCAAACCGTCGCCCTCGTGGGCCGGTCTGGCAGCGGCAAGACCACGCTGGTCAACATGCTGCCCCGCTTCGTGCTGGCCGACAGCGGCCAGATCCTCGTGGACGACGTGCCCGTCGACGACCTGACGCTGCGCAGCCTGCGCTCGCATCTGTCGCTGGTCAGCCAGGACGTCGTGCTGTTCGACGACACCATCGCGGCCAACGTCGGCTACGGCGCGCTGGGCAAGTCCAGCGAGCAAAAGGTGCGCGACGCGCTCGCCGCCGCCAACCTGCTCGAATTTGTTGAAGGCCTGCCCCAGGGCATCAACACGCCGGTGGGCGAAAACGCCGCGCGCCTGTCCGGCGGCCAGCGCCAGCGCCTGGCGATCGCGCGCGCGCTCATCAAGAACGCCCCCATCCTGATCCTGGACGAAGCCACGTCCGCGCTCGACAACGAATCCGAACGCCAGGTGCAGGCCTCGCTGGAGCGCCTGATGAAGGGCCGCACCACGCTCGTCATCGCGCACCGCCTGTCCACCGTGCAGAACGCCGATCGCATCATCGTCCTGGACGCCGGACGGATCGTCGAACAGGGGCCGCACGCCGAACTCCTGGCAGCCGACGGCCTGTACGCCTCGCTGTACAAGATGCAGTTCCGGGAAGACTGAGCCGGCGCGCGTCGTTCCCCAGCCGCCGCCCTTCGGGGCGGTTTTTCATTGCCGAAGTTCCTGTTTGCCAATCCCGTGGTTTGCCGGAAAATGGCCCCAGCCCGTGCGTAACGGGCTGGGCGGCGTCCCAGGCGCTTCGGCCCGCCATGCAACCAGGAGCGCTCCATGGCCCTGCCTTCCGAAGGCAATCAAGTCCTCAACGTCGTCGTTTTGCTCGGCGCAGCGGTGATTGCCGTCCCCCTGTTCAAACGCCTCGGGCTGGGCTCGGTCCTGGGCTACCTGGCCGCCGGTTTGGCGATCGGTCCCTTCGGCATCGGCTTTTTCTCCGATCCCAAATCCATCCTGCACGTCGCCGAACTAGGCGTGGTGATGTTCCTGTTCATCATTGGCCTGGAAATGCAGCCGTCGCGCCTGTGGAAGTTGCGCGGCGAGATCTTCGGGCTGGGCGTCGCGCAAGTGCTGGTCTGCGGCGCGCTGCTGACGGGCGTGGGCTTGCTGGCCGGCCTGTCGGGCGCCGCCGCGTTCATGGCGGCAATGGGCTTCGTGCTGTCGTCCACGGCCATCGTGATGCAGATCCTGGCCGAGCGCGACGAGACCGCCAGCGCGCAGGGCCAGCGCATCGTCTCGATCCTGCTGCTTGAAGATCTGGCGATCGTCCCGCTGCTGGCGCTGGCCGCCTTGCTTGCGCCCGCGGGCAGCGGCAGCGATGGCGATCCCTGGTTGCAGGCGGCCATCGCGGTCGGCTGCATTCTGGCGCTGCTGGCCGCTGGCCGGTGGCTGCTCAATCCGCTGTTCCGCCTGCTGGCTGCGGCGCACGCGCGCGAAGTCATGACCGCGGCGGCATTACTCGTCGTGCTGGGCGCGGCGCTGCTGATGGAACTGGGCGGACTTTCCATGGCCATGGGCGCATTCCTGGCCGGCGTCCTGCTGTCCGAATCCACGTTCCGCCATCAGCTTGAGGCAGAGATCGAACCCTTTCGCGGCATCCTCCTGGGCCTTTTCTTCCTGGGCGTGGGCATGTCGCTGGACCTGTTGGCCGTGGCGCGCGAATGGCCGCTCATCCTGGCGGGCGTCGTCGTCTTCATGGCCGTCAAATCCGTGGGCGTGTATGTCGTGGCGCGGCTGCTTCGCGCGACGCATGCCGAAGCGATCACCCGGTGCGCATTGCTGGCGCAAGGCGGCGAGTTCGCCTTCGTGCTCTACAGCGCGGCGGCGGAAAAAGGCATCTTCGACGCGCATACCGGTGCGGTGCTGACAGCGGTCGTCATCATTTCCATGGCGCTCACGCCGCTCTGCGTCCTGGCGTTGCGCTGGCTGTTGCCCAAGCCCGTGCCTTCCATGGACGGCGTGGACGTGGCCCGGGACTTGGACGGTTGCGCGCTGATCGTGGGTTTTGGCCGTTTCGGCCAGATCGTGACCCAGGCGATGCTGGCCCGCGGGGTCAAGGTATCCATCCTTGACACCGATACCGACGCGATTCGCGCTGCGGCGAAATGGGGCGTCAAGGTCTATTACGGGGACGGTACGCGTGCCGACATGCTGCGTTCGGCGGGCGCCGAGAATGCCTGCGCCATCCTCGTCTGCATCAACGACCCGCGAGCCGCCACGCATATGGTCCAGCTCATCAAGTCCGAATTTCCGCTGGTGCGGCTGGTGGTGCGGGCCTACGACCGCATTCATTCACTGGCGCTTGCCCGCGAGGGCGTGGATTTCCAGGTCCGCGAAACGCTGGAGTCGGCGCTGGTGTTCGGCGAAGCGGCGCTGCGCGCCATCGGCGTGCCCCCGGACGAGGCCGAGGAGGTCATCCAGGACGTCCGGCAACGCGACACCGAACGCTTCGACCTCGAGGTAGCGGGCGGGCTGTTCGCCGGCCGCTCATTGCTCTACGGAAATATGACTGGTCAACCGGATGGCATAAACGACCGGCCGGACCGCGAAACCGGCGACGCCGCCGCGAGTCCATCCGCCTGACGGTTGTTTTTCGGCGCGCATTTCGGGTTCTTTGCATTACTTTACGCATCATTTCACGCGCAAAATCAAACGGCTAGGGTAGATTAATCCGCATGACGCTTCACTCAGGAAGCGCTTTTTGCCAGGGGGCTGCCATGCTGCAAACGGACCGTAATTCGACCACGTCGCACGTCATCGGAATCGAGCTTGCCCGGCGTCAGGCCATGACGCTTCGCTGCGGGTTCTCGGGTGTGCTGACGCGCCAGTTGATGGCGCAGGCCGGCGCGGTGGGGCCCGCATGGGCCATCAACGCCCACCGCGAAACCGACAAGGCGCGCGGCGCCAAGGCCTTCCCCTTCCGCATCGCCGCCGCAGTCTCCTGAAATCCGGCCCGGACGCGCGGCGCCCGTCGATAGGTCTGCGTCGCGACCGTCGCCAGCTTTGCGCCGCGTTACCTGCGGCCCCATCCCGCCGCCAATACCGCCACCCGCGCTGATCGCCGCCCACGGTTTCGTGCCCCGGGCGGCGATGCCTTGCGCCCGGCATCGGACACCGGCATCATCATGCAGAACTTGCAGATGAACTACGCCACCCCGAACGCCATCGCGAAGGAGCGCCGTATTGAAATCCCGCGGGATCGTGCACCGCACGCTGTACGCGCTGGCCGGCATCGTCGCCATCGGTATCTGTGCAGCGGCCATCTCCCTCTTATGGATGGATCGCCGCGTCACATGGGAAGCCGCCTACATATCGGCCCGCAACCTGGCCAGCGTGCTCGCCGCAGACATCGGCCGAACGTTGCACGTCTACGACCTTTCGCTGCAAGGCGTGGTCGAGCGTCTGCATGACCCCGGCATTGCCGACCTCGACCCGCAATCGCTGCACCGGTTCCTCTTCGACCGTTCGGCCACGGCCGCGTATCTGGGCGCCATCGTCGTGCTCGACGCCCAAGGCAACATACGCTACGACTCGCTTGCCTTGACGCCGCCCAAGCTCAATTTCGCTGACCGCGATTACTTCCAGGTCCACCGGGACGCCGACGAAACGGGACTCTTCGTCAGCCGGCCGTACAACAGCCGCTTGCGCGGCGGCGATGAAAGCATCGCCATCAGCCGGCGCATCACCAACCCCGATGGCAGTTTCGGCGGCGTGGTGGCCGGCTCCCTGCGCACGGCATATTTCCGCGACCGCTTTGCCGAAGTGTCCATCGGTCCGCACGACGCCATCACGGTCTTTCGCAACGACGGCGTCGTTCTCTTGCGCAATCCGTACTCCAGCGCCGACGCCGGCAGCGGCATCGACGTGCCGCTCGACTTCCAGCAATACCTGATCGGCCGCGAGGGCGCATTTGTCGGCGTGCTGTCGCACGACGGCGTCAATCGGCTCTACGCGTTCGACGCCATCGAGCGCACGCCGCTCGTGATCGACGTTGCGCTGGCCGTCGACGACCTGCTTGAACCGTGGGTCCGGCGCGCCGCGCTGATCGTGCCCATTACGTTGGCGCTCTTTGCCTCGGTCATGGCGCAGATCGTCCTCTTCAGACGCGAGATGCGCTGGCGGCAGGCATTCGAAGCACAGTTGGCGCGTCAGGCGCAGACAGACGGGTTGACCGGCATCGCCAACCGGCGCACCTTCGACGAAACGCTGCAAGTGGAATGGGCGGCCGCGCGGCGCGATCGCACGCCGCTGTCATTGCTGTTTCTGGATGCCGATCACTTCAAGCGCTACAACGATCGGTATGGCCACCAGGAGGGCGATGTGCTGCTCCGGACGCTGGCCCTCACATTCCAGAAAATGGCCCGCCGCCCGCGCGACCTGGCGGCCCGTTACGGGGGCGAGGAGTTCGTGGTGCTGTTGCCCGAGACTGACCGCGAACAAGCGCTGGCTATCGCCGAAAGCATCCGGCGCGCCGTCGCGGAGCTGGCCGTGGCGCATGAGGACAACGAAGGCGGCATCGTCACGGTCAGTATCGGTGTGGCCACGGCTACGCCGCAGGGAGACGACGGTTCGGCGGCGCTTGTGCAAGCCGCCGACGCCGCGGTGTACCAGGCGAAGGAATCCGGCCGCAACCGGGTGGCTGAGGCGTCCGGCGTGATAACCGCGCCGGCATGAAAAAGCCCCGCCGCACCTTTAGGTGGCGGCGGGGCGGTGCGGGGTGCTGGGTGTCGAAGCGGCGCTTAGCGGCCCATCACCACGGCCTGCAGACGCGTCTGGGCCTGCTGCACATTCTTGGCCTGCGCATTCATTTCTTGCAGCAGCTTGTTCAGCTCGGCCTGCACGGCAGGGTCCGTCACGGACACGCTATTGCCGGAGATCTCGATCTTCGACTTGTTCGCTTCCACGTAATCGGCGACCTTCAGGGCAACGTCGTAGGTGGCGTTGATCTGCGGCAGCACATCGGCAAATGTATCGGCCGGCAGGGTGATGGTCTTCTCGTAAGCCTTGTCGTACACGACCTTCAGGTCTTCAGGTTGCTTGAGCTGGGCGCGCGCCGCGTCGGCCTTGGCACGGTGTTCCTTCAGTGCCGCATTCATGTCGTTCAAACCGGCACGAACAGTCTTCAGGTCCTCGCGACGCGACACGATATCGTTCACCGAGCGCACCTGACCCTTCTGCAGGATCCCCGACAACGGCTTGACCGAGGCGTCCATGCCCGCGTTGAAGTCGGTGATCACCGCGTATTGGGCCGCGTAATCGCCAAACGACTTCTTTTCTTCATCCGTCAGTTTCGGCACGCGCACGCCCGGCTTGTCCACGATGCGCGTTTGCAGGAACTGCGTGAACGCGGCGCGCTGTTCGGGCTCCTTGTCGCCGCAGGCGGCCAGCACCAGCGGCAGGGCCGCGATCAGCACCAGGAACGGACGGAATAGGGACTTCATTGCAATGACCTCCGATTGACTAGGGAAAAGCGCCGAGGCGGTAACCGACCCGGCAAAGCGCCCGCAGCTTATCGATAACCCTTAGTCGCCGCCATCGGTTTCAGAATTCATTGCAAACGAAGCGTTAAGTCACAAAATCCACACACATCGAGTTGAAGCGTATGGGTGAATCGGGTAAGCGCCGTCGCAATCGCCATCGCATGGCATGGGTGGTGCCGGTGAAGAACGGCTCGCGGTGCGGTTCGTGGCCCGACTTGCCGGCCAGGATGCGGGTCTCCAGTTGGGCCACATTTCCGCCGCGTGATCCCGTGGATCTGGTGATGCATGAAGTAAAAAAGCCGCGCAACGTGCGCGGCTCTTCATTCAGTCCGATGACTAGGCATTCATCTGATGCCGTCATACCAGGATGATGTCGTACTTCTCCTGAGAGTACGTCGCTTCCACTTCGAGCGATACCCGCTTGCCCACGAAGTCACCCAGCATCGCCAGGTGCTGGCTTTCTTCTTCCAGAAAAAGGTCGACCACTTCCTGCGAAGCCAGAATGCGAAACTCCTTCGGGTTGAACTGCCGCGCTTCGCGCAGAATCTCCCGCAGGATTTCGTAGCAGACCGTGCGCGGTGTTCGCACATTGCCACGCGACTCGCACATGGGGCAGGGCTCACAAAGCTGATGCGCCAGCGAATCGCGCGTGCGCTTGCGCGTCATCTCCACCAGCCCCAGTTGCGTAAAACCATTGACGGTCATGCGGGTCCGATCGCGTGACAGCGCCTTCTTCAGTTCCGCCAGCACCGTGTCACGGTGTTCCTGTTCCTCCATGTCAATGAAGTCCAGGATCACGATGCCACCCAGGTTCCGCAAACGCAGCTGGCGCGCGATCGCCTGCGCCGCCTCAAGGTTGGTCTTGAAGATCGTGTCATCGAAATTGCGGCCGCCCACAAAGCCACCCGTGTTGACGTCCACCGTCGTCAACGCCTCCGTCTGGTCGATGATCAGATAGCCGCCCGACTTCAAGTCGACCCGGCGCGACAGCGCGCGTGCAATCTCGTCGTCCACATTCGCCGTATCGAACAAGGGCCGTTCACCGCTGTAATGCTGGATGCGGTCCACCACAGACGGCGTGTAGACACGCGCCCATTCCAGCATCGCCGCAGTCGTCGTGCGTGAATCGACCAAAATGGACCCGGTATCGGGGCCGACCATGTCACGCAGCACGCGCTGCGCCAGCGTCAGGTCCTGGTGCAGCAACGCGGGGGCGGGCTGCGTGCGGGCCGACGCCTGCACACTCGTCCATAGCTTGCGCAGATACTCCACGTCCGCCGCCAGTTCAGCGTCATTGGCGCCCTCGGCCTGCGTGCGCACGATGAACCCGCCTTTTTCATCCGACGGCATCAACGCCTGCAGACGTTCCCGAAGCTGGATGCGTTCCGACTCCGAATCGATCTTCTGCGAAATCCCGATGTGCGGATCGTGCGGCAGGTACACCAGCATCCGCCCCGCCATGCTGATCTGCGTGGAAAGCCGCGCGCCCTTGGTGCCAAGCGGATCCTTGACCACCTGAACCATCAGGGTCTGTCCCTCAAAAATCAGCTTTTCAATTGGCGTCGGCGTCAGCCCTTGGCTGCGTTCGGCGCGATTCTCACGAAGATCCGCAATATGGATAAACGCGGCGCGCTCCAGCCCAATGTCGATAAAGGCGCTTTGCATCCCCGGCAGCACCCGGACCACCCGCCCCAGATAAATGTTGCCGACGTGGCCCCGCTGAATGCTTCGTTCGACGTGCAGCTCCTGAACCGAACCTTGTTCCACCAGCGCAACGCGGGTTTCGAACGGGGTGACGTTGATCAGGATGTCTTCGCTCATGGCGATCGCAGGGGGCATAACGGGTCTGTCTCCAATGAGATGCGGCGTACAGGCAAATAGTAAACGTACATACTAGCCTCGCCACCAGGGGCTGCCGCCATCTATATATATAGGGAAGACCGTTCGCAAGCCATGCACATTCGACGGAGCAGGGCGGATCGGCAGGGAATCCGCAGAGGCCAACAACAATTTTGCGACGCCGCCATGACAGCGCAAAATTCTGTGCTATAGTCTCGCTCCTTCGCAGCTCACACAGTTTTTGAGACGCGAGGCCAAGCAAGTGCAACAGGCGAAGCGGGGCATCCCGGCATCACCTGCCGCAACAGCAATCAGAAATGAGCGCTTCGCGGTTATTGCAAAGATCGGTGCAAATTAGGCAGAAGCCAGTTGCAAGATCTGCAAAAATTGTGCTACAGTCTTGGGCTTGGCAGTTGCCGAAGAATTAGGGTTTACCCTGACGTTTCGATAGCTGCTAGGGCAGGGCGAAAGTCCTGGCGAGACCTGAAGGGGTCGCAACAAGAAAGCAAAGCAAAATGCGAAG
>NZ_DIEJ01000128.1:0-11984 GCF_002418565.1 Achromobacter sp. UBA5777
GACCTCGGGCGGCTCGGCGCCGCGGCGGCGGGCCGCCATCGCGCTCAGCTTCAGCGACACGGTCACCCACAGCAGCCGGCACAGCACCAGGCCCAGGCACACGGCCAGTCCATAGACGGGCAACCACCAAAGGGATTGGCCGCCAGCCTCTTTCGCGGCGCTTGCCAGGCCGGCGAAGATCGTGGGGAACTGCTCGCCCAGCAACACGAAGATCATGCCGTTCAGCGTGAACTGCACCGTGTTCCACACGGCCCTGCGCTCCATGCGAGTGGCCGCGAGTGCGCGGCCCGACAGTTCGGAATAGCTCATCATGACGCCGGCGGATACCGCGGCCAGGATGCCCGAGGCGTTGGCGTGCTCGGCCACGAAATAGACGAAGAAAGGCGTCAGCAGGCTGAGCAGCACCTCGGACCCCGGCTCTTCGCCCACCCGGCGCGTGTAGATGGTCCGCAATTGCATGATGAGCCACGTCAGCCCGGCCCCGATCGACAGGCCGGCAATGGCAACCCAGAAGAACGACATCGTGGCCTGCGCCAGCGAGAACGTGCCGGTCGCCGCCGCCGCAACGGCAAAGCGAAACGCCACCAGGCCGCTGGCGTCGTTGAACAGCGCCTCGCCTTCCAGGATGGCCATCATGCGGCGCGGGATGTGGACGCGCCGGGAAATTGCTTCGACCGCCACCGGGTCCGTCGGCGACACGATGGCCGCGATGGCGAACGCCACGGGCAACGGGACGTCGGGAATCATCCAGTGGATCAGGTATCCCACACCGATCACCGTCAGGATCACGAGACCGAACGCGAGCTGGATGATGGAGGAGGACTCGCGCAGCACCGCCAGCTTCGATATGCGCCATCCGTCCAGGAAAAGCAAAGGCGGCAGGAACAACAGGAAGAAGATCTCGGGTTCGATCAGCACCCCACGCTGGAACACGGCCGCGATCACAAAACCCAGACCGATCTGCACGAAAGGTAGCGGAACGGCCAACGGCAGCATCCGGACCAGCACGCCGCTGAACAGGACGGCGACCAGCATCGCCATGACTACGGTGAAAGTCCCCAATGCAAACCCCTGAACGTCGATCCGCGGGCGAATGCCCGCGGTGCGACGTTACCTTGGCTCCTAGGGGCGCGCAATCAATTCGCCGTGATCTTGCCCACTTCGATCACCTTCTTCCAGCGAGCAAATTCCTCGGCCTGGAACTTGGTGAATTCCGCCGGCGTGTTGCCGACGACTTCAAAGCCCAGTTCCAGCAAACGCGGCTTGACCGACGGATCATTCAGCGCGTCGACGATGCCGGCGCGCAGCTTGTCGCGGACGTCGGCGGGCATGCCCTTGGGACCTGCGAACGCCTGCCACGACGTCACGGTCACGCCCTTCAGACCCAGCTCTTCCATCGTGGGCACGTCGGGCAGCAGCGGCGAACGCTTCGCGCTCGTCACCGCGATGGCGCGCAGCTTGCCCGACTGGATATGCGTGAGGCAGGTGTTGATGTTGCTGAAGCTGGCATCGACCTGCCCGCCCAGCAGATCGACGATGGCCGGCGCGCCGCCCTTGTACGGCACGTGCGTGGCCTGCGTGCCGGTCTCCTGCCAGAACAGTTCGGCGGTCAGGTGGTCCGAGGTGCCGTTGCCGGCCGACGCGAACGTCATGCGGCCCGGGTTGGACTTCAGGTAATCCAGCACGCCCTTCATGTCGCGAAGCTGCGAATTCGCGTTGACCACCAGCACGTTCGGCGCCTGCACGGCCACCGTGATGTATTCAAAATCCTTGAGCGCGTTGTAGCCCGGCTCCTTGACCAGATGCGGGCCGATCACGAAGGGACCCAACGACGACACCAGCACCGTGTAGCCGTCGGGCGCGGCGCGCTTGGCCTGGCCCGCGCCCAGCGTGCCGCCCGCGCCCGGCTTGTTCTCGATCACGAAGGTGCCGCCGAACTTGTCCTGCAGCTTGGGCGCAACCGTCCGGGCGATCAGGTCGGTCGAACCGCCCGGCGGAAACGGCACCAGCATCGTGACGGGTTTGGCGGGCCAGTTCTGCGCCTGAGCCGACGCCGTGACGGCCAGGCCAAGCGCGAGCGTGGTGAACCATTTTTTCATGCGTGTCTCCTCTAGGTTGGCGTCTGTCGCGCCGTTGGTCGTGCATGGCGTCCCGCCGCAAGTCGGCGGGACCGGAAAGGGTTCAGGCCCGCTTGCCGACTTCGACCGTGTCGCGCGTCCACGCGCGCGCCTGATCGCTGAGCGAGATGCCCAGGCCCGGGCGGGTCGGCACCAGCATGCGGCCGTCGCGGATCTCGAGCCGCTCGTTGAACAGCGGCTCCAGCCAGTCGAAATGCTCGACCCACGGTTCGGTCGGATACGCGGCGGCCAAGTGCACGTGCAGTTCCATCGCGAAGTGCGGCGCCAGCATCGCGCCGGCCTGTTCCGCCTGCGACAGGATCTTCAGGAACGGCGTGATGCCGCCCACGCGCGGGGCGTCGGGCTGCACGTAGTCGGCGGCGCGGTGGCGGATCAGCTCGCTGTGCTCGGCCGCGCTGGTCAGCATTTCGCCAGTGGCGATCGGCGTGTCGAACTGCGCGGCAAGCGCAGCGTGGCCTTCGTGGTCGTAGGCGTCCAGCGGCTCCTCGATCCACACCAGGTTGAACTGTTCAAAGATGCGGCACATGCGCTGCGCGGTCGGGCGGTCCCACTGCTGATTGGCATCGACCATCAGCGGCACGTCGTCGCCCAGGTGCTTGCGCACGGCTTCGACGCGGCGGATGTCCAACTGCCGGTCGGGCTGGCCGACCTTCAGCTTGATGCCGCCGATGCCGCGCTCGCGCGAGGCGCTGGCGTTGACCAGCAGTTGCTCGAGCGGCGTGTGCAGGAACCCGCCCGACGTGTTGTAGCAAGCGACCGAATCGCGATAGGCGCCCAGCAGCTTGGCCAGCGGCAGGTTCGCGCGGCGGGCCTTCAGGTCGTACAGCGCCACGTCGAAGGCGGCGATGGCCTGGGTCGACAGGCCGCTACGGCCCACGGACGCGCCGGCCCAGCACAGCTTGGTCCAGAGCCGGCCGATATCGCTGGGGTCTTCGCCGATCAGGACGGGTGCGATTTCCTTGGCGTGGGCAAACTGCCCGGGACCGCCGGCGCGCTTGGAGTAGCTCAGGCCTATGCCCTCGTCGCCGTTTTCGGTCTGCACTTCGACAAACAGCATGGCGACTTCGGTCATGGGCTTTTGGCGGCCGGTCAGCACCTTGGCGTCGCTGATCGGGGTGGCCAGCGGCAGGTAGCACGACGAGATGCGCAACCAGGCGATACGGTCGGCGTTGGAAGTGGCGGTCATTGAAGTCTCCGGATATTTAGGCGGTCCTGCATGGACCCATCGAAAGAATCGGCAGATCGGTGAACGACGAATCGACGAGCGGTTGGATCACCGGCTGGTCTGGTCATGAAGTTGATGCCGACGAATGGACAACGTTGTCATTTGCGGCCAAATAAAAGGCGCCGATGTGCGGAGCCTGGCTGGCGGCAAGATAAAACGTTGCAGCTGACGTTCATGATAACGTTGTCCAAAATGCGCGGCAAGCCAGCGCGCGATCCGTACAAACCCGTACTTTTCGGTCCATGAAGCCTAAATCCATCACCCTGCATGACGTCGCCCGCGCGGCCGGCGTGTCGCTCATTACCGCCTCGCGCGCGCTCGGCAACCCGGGCCGCGTGTCCGAGGCCACCATCGCACGCGTCCAGCAGGCCGTCACGGAAACGGGATACATCCCCAATTTGCTGGCGGGCGGCCTGAAGTCCCGGCGCAGCCGCACCGTAGCGGCCTTGGTGCCCATCATCTCGGTCCCGCAGTTCCTGCCCACCATCGAAGCGCTGACCGCCGAACTCGACCGCGAGGGCTACCAGCTCATCCTTGGACAGATGGGCTATGACCGGGGCCGAGAGGAAGCATTGCTCAACGCCATGGCGGGCCGGCGCGTGGACGGCGTGGTCGTTGCCGGCCTGTTGAGCGACATCCCCGCCGCGCACCGCCTGCGGGAGATCGGCATCCCGGTGGTCGAGACCTGGGATCTGACCGAACGCCCGCTCGACATGCTGGTCGGCTTTTCACATCGGCAGGTGGGCAGCGCCGTCGCCGAGTTCTTTCTATCCAAGGGATGGCGCAACGTGGGACTGGCCACCGGCGACGACCAGCGCGCCGCCGTGCGCCGCGCGGGCTTCCTGGAAACTTTGGGTCATGACGTGCCCACGGCGGTGGTTCCGGCGCCCAGCAACGTGGCGTCGGGCCGACGCGCTGCGGCCGAACTGTTCGACAAGTCGCCCGGCCTGCAGGCGATCTTCTGTAGCGCCGACGCGCTGGCCGAAGGCGTGCTGACCGAGGCGCGCGTGCGGGGCCTTCGCGTGCCGCAGGATCTGGCGGTCTGTGGCTTCGGCGGGGCCGACTTCGCCGCGCACCTGGCGCCGTCGCTGACCACCGTGCAGATCGACGGCGCGGACATCGGCACACAGGCCGCGCGCGTGCTGATGGCGCGCTGCCGGGGCGAGACCCCGCCGGAGCCTGTCATTGACGTGGGATTCCGGATCGTCGAGCGGGAGTCGACGGGCGCCTGTGCGGCAACGTAGCCAGACACCTAGCTGAACGCTGGTCGCCACGGGCGGTTGTCAGACCGCGCCGCCAGTAGGAAAATCCGCCGAGCCGCGCGCTTCGACTGCGCGCCCCCGAAGCGCCCTGCCGCCTCAGAAGGAACCGCCCGTGAAGGATGATGTTGGCCAGTACCAGACTCACCCCGTCACCCTCCTCCAATCCAGCCCGTCATCCGACTGGCTCTATCACTGCGCCATGAGCCTGCTCAAGCTGCCCGCGGACGATGCGATCTCGGAGCAGCTTGCGTACATGGGCGAAACCTCGGACATCGACCGGGCCTGGATGATCGAGTACCGCCCCGACATGCTGCGGCTGCGCAATACCCACGAATGGTGCCGCGGCCAGACCGAACCCTTTGTCGCCGAACTGCAGGACGTGCCGACCACGCTGATCGCCTGGTTGCACCGGTTCATGGTCAAAGGGCAGGCGGTCGCCATCCACGACGTCAACGACCTGCCCCGCACCGCCCGCGTCATCCAGGCGGAGTTCCAGCGCCAAGGCAACAAAAGCGTGCTCAGCGTGCCGGTGTGCCTTGACGGCAAGCTGCAAGGCATCATCGGTTTCGACACCACCGTCCAGCACCGGCACTGGAGCGCCGGCGAGGTCGGTGCGCTGTACCAATGCGCCAATCTGATCGGACAGGCCAAGTACGGCAGCGGCCGCCCGCGGACCCCGCTGGGCAATCCCGCCGCATCGGTCGTCTACCTGAGCATGCGCGGCGTCGTGCGGGGCGTTCAGCCGGAAGCCATCGTGGGCGTGCGCTCGGCGGGCAACTACAGCGAGATCTGGCTGGACGACGGCTCGATGGTGCTGGATTCCCGCGCGCTCGGCGTCTGGTCGACCCTCCTGCCCGAGAAGACGTTCTTTCGCGTGCATCGCACCGCGATTGCAAACGCATTGCATGTCATGGACGTAGACCGCAGAAGCGTCGACCGGTGGCAGATCCGGATGCGCGCCGTGGACGAGACGTGGCCGGTGTCCCGCTCGTACCGCAAGCCGCTGCGCGAACGCATAGGGATCTGAGCCCGGGCCAACCGCGGCAAAGCCGGCCAATATGCCATTCATCACGCCGGGATGTTGTTTCGTCCTGACGCTGGTGGCTACGCACCGGGATTTTGGGATCATCGCGGCATGCGCAGGGACACCCGTTCCTCGCCCCTTCAGTGAGATCCGCATGCTGACGTCCCGCCTTCTCCCGCGCATCCCCGTACTTGCCTTGAGCGCCGCCTGCGCGCTGGGCGCAGGCCAGACCCAGGCCGCCGACCTGGCCTTGCAGGATGCCGTGTCCATGGCCGGCATGCAGTTGTATCTGAATGGCGGCGCGCCGGGCCTGATCATCGCGGCGGTTCGCGGCAATGACGTGGTGGTCCAGGGCTATGGCGAAACCGCGCCGGGCAGCGGCGTCGAACCCGACGGCCAATCCATCTTCCGGATTGCGTCGGTATCCAAGGTGTTTGCGGGCGACGTGCTGGCGTCGTTGGCCGCCAAGGGCAAGCTCAAGCTGACCGATCCGCTCTCGAAGTACGCGCCCGACAATGCCAGGGTCGATGCCAATGGCCGCCCGATCACGCTGCTCGACCTGGCGACGCATTCCGCCGGCCTGCCGCGCGAACTGCCCGACCCGGACGCCAAGCCCTCCGACAATCCGTTCGCCGTCTTCGACCGGGCCTATTACTGGAAGTGGATGGGCAGCCACAAGCCCGCCTACGTGCCCGGCACCACCACGCTGTATTCCAACCTGGGCTATGGCCTGCTGGGCGACGCGCTGGCCAAGGCCGGCGGCGCGGACTATTCCACCGTGCTTGCCAACGAGGTCTTCAAGCCCGCCGGCATGACCGACGCCACCAACGTGCTGAACGACGCACAGAAAAAGCGCCTGATGACGGGCCTCGATCCCTTCGACAAGCCCGACAACAATGCAGTAGCGCCCGACATCATGTATGCCAGCGCGGGCGTCTACGCCACGGCCGACGACATGGTGCGCTGGATGCGCTGGCATCTGGATGGCGCCAGGCAGGCCCGCGAGAACGCCCTGCTGGCGCACACGATGTGGCTGCCGTACGACGGACTCAAATCCGTGGTGGGCACGGAGGTCACGGACGCCGACGGCATGGGATTGGGCTGGGTGGTGACGCTGCCGCGCAACGGCTCGCCGTTCCTGCTGGGCAAGAGCGGCGGCATTGGCGGCTTCATGTCGTACGTGGTGCTGTCGCCCAACCGCGACCTGGGCGTGTTCGTTGTGGCCAGCCGCGTGAACTTCGGGATGTTCAACAACATCCATGCGCAGGTGCGCGAACTGGCGGCTGAGCTGGCGCGGTGAAGCGTCTGCATCGTGCGTTGCGCCAGACCGCGGCGGCGGCGTTGCTTGTCGTGGCCGCGCACGGCGCGTCGGCGCAAGAGGCAAGAGACATCTTCAAGACCGAGATCTTTCTCACGCCGTACAGCAATCTGGCCGACGGCGACGAATCGTATCCGCGCCTGAACGGCAGGTTTCTGCTGATGACCGGCTACACCGGCTTTTTCGGCGTGCACGACGCCAACGGCCAGCTTCCGCGCTCGCACTGGAGCAGTGTGCAGCCCACCGCCGAGGCCGCGCTGGTGCTGCAACTGACGCGCGAGTTTTCAATCCGCACCAAGGCCACGTTCAACTCGTCCACCAACGACACCAAGGACAACGCGTTTTCCGACCTGGGCGTGAACCTGGACAACCTGTTCGCCGCCTACACCGCCGACAACTACGCGCTGTACGGCGGCAAGATGGACCTGGGATTTGGCGACGCCTGGCACGTCGTGGACGGCCTGTATTCGGGCTTTAACGAGAACTCGGAATTCCGCGGCTCGATCGGCGTGGGCGGACGCTACACCTTGGGCACGTCGGGCCGCGGCACGCACTCCGTGGCCGCCCTGCTTTTCAAGCGCGACAACACCGCCATGAACCGCAGGTTCAGCCTGGACGGCGGCCTGCTCGGCCCCGACGAGCCGCCGATGTTCAGCGACCAGCTCAAGTCGTTCATCCTTTCGTACGACTTTCGCGATCTACCCGGACTGCCGGGCATATCGGGCGGGGTGGACGCGGGCCGGCTGCACCTGGATCCGGACCAGGGCGAAAGCGCCAATACGGTATCGGCCAGGGTCAGCTACGACACGCCGCTGGACGATGGATGGCACCTGAACTGGTTCAACGAGGCTACCTATTCCAGCGCCTTTCGCGGCGCGCCGGTTTCCAACGGCAATGGCGTAACCTCGGTGTCGTTGTCTCGAGACCGCTGGCAGGTCACCGCGACGGCCGCCGTGCGCAAGCTGACTGGCGGCGGCCAGACGCTGGCCCGGCATGGCCTGCTGGACAGTACGGATTGGGGAGTATCGGGCGCAGTCACCTACGTCACGCCCGTGGGGTTGATCGTGCAGGCCGGGATCACGCATCAGCGCGACCAGGCCCTGCGCCTCAACCAGGGCGTCTTTCGCATCGCTTACCAAGCAGGATTCTGAGGCCAACATGCACAGCACAACCACGCGCATCACCGCAACGATCGTTCTTGCCCTGGGCGGCGTCACGTCAGCCTGGTCGCAACCCGTGCCGATTACCCCCGCCGACTACCCGCCGGCGGACGCCGTCACGATTCCGGCCGGCAGCCGCGAACGCGCCGTGCAGGACCTGCCCGGCATCATCAAGGACATCATGCAACGCAGCCAGGTGCCGGGCCTGGCCGTCGCGGTCGTCATCGACGGCAAGACCGTGCTGACGCAAGGCTTCGGCACTCGCGAGGTCGGCAAGGACGCGCCGGTGGATGCCAATACCGTGTTCCAGATCGCGTCCATCTCCAAATCGCTGTCGGCGACAGTGACCGCCATCGAGATCACGCAGCGCAAGGCCACGTGGGACGACCCCGTGTCGCGTCATCTTCCGGGCTTTGCGCTCAGCAACGCCTATGTGTCCGAGCACGCCACCATCGGCGATTTCTTTGCGCACCGCACCGGGCTGCCGCCCACGGCGGGCGACGATCTGGAAGACCTGGGCTTTTCCCGCAACGAGGTCATCGCCCGCCTGCGCCTGTTGCCGCTCACCCCCTTCCGCACTTCATACCACTACGCCAACTTCAGCACCACGATCGGCGCCGAGGCCATCGCCAAGATTGCGGGACGCCCGTGGGAGCAACTGGCCGACGAACAGCTTTTCAAGCCGCTGGGCATGGCATCGACCAGTTACCGCTACGCCGACTTCGAGTCGCACGGCAACCGCGCCTTGCTGCATGCCTACCAGAATGGCCGCTTCGTGCAGGTGGGCAAGCGCAACGCCGATGCGCAGGCGCCCGCGGGCGGCGTGTCCTCTACGGTGGTGGACCTGGCGCAGTGGCTGAAACTGCTGCTGGCTGATGGTCAACATCAGGGCAAGCCGCTGGCCGCCCCTGGTGCGCTGCTGCCCGCCCTGTCGCCGCAGGCCTTCAGCGCCCCCGCGCCCGATCTGAATTCGCGGTCCGGCTTCTATGGCTTTGGTTTCAACGTCAACACGGAAACCGGCGGACGCCCTGCCATGGGGCATTCCGGCGCCTTTCTGGTGGGCACCGGCACCACCTTCCGCATCGTGCCCTCCGCCGGCATCGGCATCGTCGTGCTGACCAACGGCGCGCCGGTCGGCGCGGCGGAAGCCGTCGTGGCCACGTTCACCGACACGGCGCTGTACGGCAAGTCCACGCGCGACTGGTATGCGGCATACAACGGCGCCATGAAGAAGCTGTTCGAACCGCAGGCGGATCTGACCGGAAAGCCCGATCCCGCCAAGCCCGCCGCACCCAAGGCGTTATCGCAGTACACCGGCACGTTCGATAACCCCTACTACGGCCCCGCGCGAATCGAGGAAGCCTACGGCGCGCTGACGCTGGTGCTGGGGCCAAAGGACATGCGCTTTCCCGTGCGCCACTGGGACGGCGACACGTTCGCGTTCTCGCCGGCCGGCGAAGCCGAAATGCTCGCCTCTCGGGCGTCCATCGTCTTCAAGATGGCGAACGGGCAGGCCCAGGGCTTTGACATCAAGTACTACAACGACAGCGGTTTGGGGGGCTGGATCCGGAAGTAGCAGCCCCCCGCCCGCGAGGCGCGCCGGACGCATCTACGACTAAAGACGGATGTGCGCCGGACGAATCACCCGTATGGTTCGACCTTTTTGCCTAAGCAACCCATGCGCGTCACGGGGGGCAAACTGGACACAGCCGTATGACTCACAGCGCCTCGCCCTTTCGACTCACTCAACTTGCCGCCGCGATCGCGGGGGTGCTGCTGACCGGCACCGCCTCGGCGCAGCTGACGTGTCCGCCGGGGGGCAACGGCACCCTGACTTGCAGCTTGTCCGATCAGTACTGGAGCCCGGTGACCGTGACCCCGCCCAGCGGGTTCAATTCGCCAGTGCCCGTCATGAACGTCACGACCAGCTCCCCCATCAGCGCCGGAGTGACCGCCTACACACCTGCGGGCCTGTCCGTGCTGGCCTTTGGCAATCCTGGCAATACGAACAGCCTGAACGGCTACAGCGCGGCCGGACTGAACGTGAACAACAGCGGCGGTGTCATCCTGTCGTCCAGCGGCCCCTTCTTCACCAACGGCAATCTCTACGGCATATTGGCGCAGATGCGCGGCGGCGACGCTGCCTCATCCAGCGACGACGAGAACGGCGGCGGCGGCGGCAATGCAGGCACCACCTCGGTCGTCACGTTGAACAACACCGGGTCGGTGGACATGACGCAGTTGGCTGCGGTCACGACGCCGGGCGGCGCCGCGCTGGCGGCCCTGAGCGAGGGTGGCGCGGGCGCAGGCACCGATGACGATCACAATCCCTATGGTCCCGGCGGGCAATCGGCGGGCGCGCACATCACCAACGCGGGCGCCATCACGGCCACTCTCATGGGCACGGGCCGGTTCGCAGGCATCCAGGCCGCCAGCAACGGCGGTTACGGCGCAACGCAGTACAACGGCGGCGGAAACTACGGCGGCGGCGCGGGCAATGTCTCGATCGTGAACAGCGGCCAGGTGGCCGTGAACTGGACCTGGGCAAACGGCAGTGCCGGCAGCAACGCCGGGCTCTACGGCATCCTGGCTGAATCGCACGGCGGCAACGGCGGCGACAGCGCCACGGGCGGGCTGGGCAACGGCGGGGCCGGCGGCAACGCGAGCAGCGCGGTCGTCACGCTGCAAGGGGGATCCGTCACAGTCAACCAGACCGGAACCTCCCCGGTCACCGGCGCGGGCGTCGCGGCCATCCTGCTGGGCGGCGACGGCGGCAACGGGCTGGCCGACGAAGATTACACAAGCGGCGGCAACGCGGGCAACGCGGGCACCATCACGGCGGGGGGGCCGCCCCCNNGGCGCACCGCCTTCATCGGCGTCCGTGCAGATCAACAACACCGGCACCAGCGTCACCACCTCCGGCAGCAAGTTGCCGGCATTGCGGCTATGGGCTCAAGGCGGTGCGGGCGGGGGCCAATTCAATCAGGGCAGCTATCACGACCGTAATGGCGGCATCGGCGGCATTGCCGGCGACGCCAGCCTGTCGGTCACCGCGGCCGGCACGGCGGTTGCCTTGTCGACCAATGGCGACAACTCCCCCGGTGTGCAGACGCTGCAGCAAGGCGGCGCGGGCGGCGTGGGCGCTCCTTACAGCGGAGACGCGCTGGGCTTTGGCAGCAGCAATGCGGGCAATGGCGGGTCGGGCGGCAACGTGGGGAGCCTGACGCTGCAACTGTCCGGCACCAGCGCCGCCCCCATTGGCATCACCACGACCGGCGCGCAATCCCATGGCATCTACAGCCTCTTGCAAGGCGGGTTGGGCGCGTACGGCGGTGAGGTGTCCGGTACGCTCTCCGGCGGCCAGGGCGGCAACGGCGGCGCGGGCGGCTCAACCGGCGGCACCACGATGAACCTGCAAGGCACGCGCATTGCCACGCAAGGCGGCACGGCCATCGGCGTCCTGGCGCAAAGCCTGGGCCAGAACGGCGGCGCTGGCGGCAGCAGCACGCTGACGGTGGCGATCGGTTCCGATGGCGGCAATGGCGGCTCGACCGGCAACATCGACATCACGACGGACGCGGCCTCCTCCATCGTCACGCAGGGCGCGAACGCGGCCGGCATCGTCGCGCAGACGGCCAGCGGCGCGGGTGGCGTTGCCGGGTCGACCGTGGCCCAGTTGGTGAGCACGCCGGGCGTCGGCGGCTCGGGCGGTAGTGCCGGCTCCATCACCATCAACAACGCGGCAAGCATCAACACCGCAGGCACGCAGGCCATCGGCATGCTTGCACAATCGCTGGCCGGTGGCGGCGGCGCGGGCGGTGACGGCTCGGGCATCTTCTTCAGCGAAGGCGGCTCAG
>NZ_DIEJ01000132.1:0-5724 GCF_002418565.1 Achromobacter sp. UBA5777
GCCGCGCCCGCCGCGCCAAGCCCTTGGCCGCCGGCCTGCGCGCGATTCTGCAAGCCGGCCTGCCGCTGGCTGTCGAAACGCTGGCGGTTGGCAGCGTCCGCGTACGGTGCGTTGCCGCGATTGGCGGCGTTGTGTTGCCACGTCGACCGGTTGTTATTGACGTTGTTGCGGTCAATGCGATTGTTGACGTTGATGTTGTTGTAGCGATCCACGTCGATGTCGATGTCGCCATGCCCCCAGTTTGCGTCGCCCCACATCGAATTGATCGCCGCGACGCCGATGCCGAATCCGATCCCGGCCACCAGCGAACTCGCAAACACCGACCCCGGCGGCGGGGGATAGTAATAAGGCGGATACGACGGATACGCCCACGCGCCGTAGACCACCGTGGGGTTGTAACTGGGCACGTAGACGACTTGGGGATCCGCCGGCTCGATCACCACAACCGTCTTTTCATTCGCGGTGGTGGTCTTGACCGTCTGCTGCGGCGTGCTTTTCAGGTTGCCGGCCTTTTGCGCCTGCGTGCGCAGCCGCTGGACGGAATCCATGACGGCCTCGGGTTGCGCCAGGAACGCGTCGCCCACGGACTTCACCCAGCCGGGCTCGCGGCCCATCATGTCCATGACCGACGGAAAGGCCACCAGCGACTTGACGCTGGGATCCCAGGTTTCGGCGTCGACGGCTCGCACCGCATCGTCCCCGGACTGATTGGCGTTCGCGGCCGACCATTTGGCCGCCGCCGCGACGTCATCGGGGTACGTGGATCCCATCAGGATCTGCGATAGCAGCGCGTCCGGATAGAGCGCCACGGGCGCCATCAACTGATCAAGCTGAGCGTTGCTCAGCTTGGTCTGCGACATGGCAGGAAAAGAGAATGACAGCCCAAGGCACATCAGCCCGATCAACCACGCACGCAGTCGCCGCATTTCCGTTCTCCGCACACAGAGCAAGACGCCACAAGCCAGGAGGGAACCGCCGGATATCGCGAAGACAATATATGCCTAACCCTGGTGGTTTGGAAGCGCCGGCGGCGAGCAAGAGAGCGTGGTGTCTGAGACCTGGGGAGAAGATCGTCATCTTGAGACGGTGTCTCGGCGGTGTCAGACACCGGCCGATCCGCCATATGCCGGATTGGCTTGCGCCCTTCCGCAGGCCTATACTGGATTCGCCGTTGCTGGACATTCCTTTACCTAAAGGAGAGGCAACATGTACAGGCACTTGCTCATCGCCGTGGACGGCTCCCTGCTGTCCGAATCGGCATTCAAGCGCGCCCTCGTTTTCGCCAAGGAAATGGGCGCCACCATCACCCTGCTGCGCGCCATCCCGGAAGACCATCTGCTGGTTTACCAGGCCGAAATGCTGGGCACCACCGAAGGCCATCACACCGATCAGGCGCGCAAGAACGCGCAGGCGTATCTGGACGGACTTGAAGCCGAGGCGCGGCACGCGCTGGTGCCCTGCGAAGCCATCGTCACGGTGAACGACCATCCGCACGAGGCCATCGTGGAGACGGCGCAGAAGTCCGGGTGCGACCTGATCGTGATGGGTTCGCACGGGCGGCACGGCATGACGGGCTTCTTGCTGGGCAGCGAGACGCAGCGCGTGCTGGCGCGCACGCGGCTGCCGGTGCTGGTGTATCGCTAGCCGTGCGTCAAGGTGTCGGCGAATCGTGGCCGGCGAGGGGCCGCGCGTCGCCACCGGCCGGCCACGGTCAAGCGGCCGCCAGCGCGTGCTGGAACGTGAAGCTGTCGGCGTACAGGTGATCCAGACTGGCGCCCCGTTCGGCCAACAGGCTTTTGGCCTGGCGGATCATCTCCGGCGCGCCGCATAGATAGAACGCATGTTCCGACAGGTCCGCGTGATCTTCCAGCACCGCCTGCTGCACGTAGCCGCGGCGCCCCTGCCAGTCCGCCCCCGCGCGCGACAGCACGGGCACGAAATTGAATTCATAGAGCCGCCCGGCCCAGCTTTCGATCTCTTCCCGCAGGTACAGGTCCGCCTCGGTGCGCATGCCCCAATACAGCGTCACGGGGGGGCAGTCCTCGTTGTCCAGCAGCGATTCAAGAATCGCCTTGATGGGCGCGATGCCGGTTCCCGTGGCCATCATGATGAGCGGGCGCCAGTCTTCCTCGTGATAGCTGAAGACGCCAAGCGGCGCCTCGATCTCCACCGGCGCGCCGGCGCGGGCCTGCCTCAGCCACTGGTCGGTGTAGCGGCCGCCGGGAATGCGGCGCACGTGAAAGTCGATCAGGTTGCCCGCGGGCGCCGACGCCATGGAGAAGCTGCGCGTCTCGCCGTCCGGGAGCACCACATTCATGTACTGCCCTGGCACGTAATCCATGCCGTCGCCGGGCAGCGCCAGGGTCAGGTGGATGACGTCGTCACACAAGGCGGCGATGCGGTGGATGGTGGCGGGAATGCGGCGAGGCTCGGGGAAGGTCTGCCGGCTGCTCGCCACGCTGATGCACAGGTCGGCCGTCGGACGCGCCTGGCATGCCAGCGCATAGCCCTGCTCGGCCTCTTCCGGGGTCAGCGCCATGGGAAATTCGTCGTACCGGACGGCGCCCGATTCCAGTTTGATGCGGCAGGTGCCGCAGCCGCCGAACGAGCACTCGTGCGGCAGCTTCACGGCCGAACGCTCCGCGGCTTCCAGCACGGATTCGCCTTCATCGACGACAAAGGCTTCTGCGGTTTCCAGGATGTGCACGCGGTATGCCATGACGCCCTCGCCTATTTCTTGATGTCCGCTTCGACCAGCACCTTCATGCCGCGCGGCTCCAGCAGTTCGCCCAGCGCGGCCAGCGCTGCAAGACCTGCTTTGGTGTCCTGCTCGCCGTTGCCGCCGCTCAGGCCCACGCCGCCGATCACTTCGCCGTTCACGACGATGGGAAAGCCGCCGACGAACACCGCGAACTTTCCGTCGAAGCTCCACTGGATGCCGAAGGCTTCGTTGCCGGGCAGCGCGGGGCCGTTGGGCGGGGTATTGAACAGGTGCGTCGAGCGCTTGTGCCCGGCGGCGGTAAACGCCTTGTTCCAGGCGATCTGCGGACCCGTGATGCGGGCGCCGTCCATGCGCTCGAGCGCAATCGGATAGCCGCCGTCGTCCACGATGCAGATCGACTCCAGCACGCCGATTTCCTGCGACTTGGCGATGGCGGCGCGCACCATGACGCGCGCTTCTTCAAGTTCCAGGCGATAGATCTGTTTCATGTGCAAAGCCTCTTTGGATGGATGAGCCGTCAGCCGGCGCGGTAGACGGTTTTGATCTGCGTGTAGAACTCCAGCCCCACGCGACCCGATTCGCGGAATGTGGAGGTGCTGGAATGCTTCAAGCCGCCGAACGGCGCGTTGATCAGGTTGCCGGTGGTGGTGCGGTTGATCTTCACGGTACCCGCCTGGATGTCGCGGGCGAAGCGGTGCGCGTACCGGGCGTCGGTGGTGGCGATGGCGGCCGACAGGCCGTATTCCGTGTCGTTGGCCTGCGTGATGGCGTCTTCATAGCCGTCGACCTCGATCAGCGCGATCACCGGGCCGAAGATTTCTTCGCGGGCAATGCGCATCTGCTGCGTCACACCGGCAAAGAGCGCGGGCGTGACGTAATAGCCGCGGTCGAAACCCTCGCCCGTCAGGCGATCGCCGCCGTACAGGTGCGTGGCTTCCTGCTTGCCCAGTTCGATATAGCCCAGCACGTTGTCTAGCTGGCGGGCGGTGGCCAGCGGGCCCAGGTCGAAGTTGCCGTCCAGGCCGTTGCCGATGGTCAGCGTCTTGATCCTGGCGAGCAGCTTTTCCGTATAGGCGCCGCTGACCTTGCGGTCGACCAGCACGCGGCTGGTGCCGGTGCACGCCTGGCCGCTCAGCGAGAAGCCGCCTTTGACCGCCAGATCCACTGCGCGGTCCAGGTCGGCGTCGGCCAGCACGATCAAGGGATTCTTGCCGCCCAGTTCCATCTGCGTCCGGGTGGTCAGGCCGGCCGTGCGATGGATCTGCTCGCCGGCGGCCGTGGAGCCGGTGAACGAAATGGCGCGCACCTGGCTCGCCCCCGTGATGGCTTCGCCCACCGCCCCTGCCGGACCCGTCAGGAAGTTCAGCACGCCGGCCGGCAGTCCGGCCTGCATGAAGGCCTCGGTCAGGCGATAGCCCGACATCGGCGCGTCGGACGAGGGCTTGAACACCACCGTGTTGCCCGTGATGAGGGCCGGTGCGATTTTGCGCGCCGGAATCGAGATGGGGAAATTCCAGGGCGAGATCACCGTCACCACGCCCAGCGGCTCGCGCTGGCTGTAGACGATCATGTCCGGATCGTCGTTGGGGTAGGTCTCGCCGGTGAAGGACTGGCCTTCGACCGCATAGAAGCGGATCGTCTGCGCGGACCGCAGGACTTCGTCCTTGGCCAGGTTCAGGCCCTTGCCTTCTTCACGGGTCAGTTCGCGCGCGATCGACGCGGCGTTGTCTTCCAGATGCTGGGCCACCTTGAACAGGATGGCCGCGCGCTTGGAGATCGGCGTGTCGCGCCACGCGGCAAACGCCGCCTCGGCCGCCAGGACCGCCTGCCGGGCGTCTTCGGCGTTGGAGACCTGGAATTGCCCGACGACGTCGTCCGTGTCGGCCGGGTTGCGGTTCGGCGCGGTTTTACCCGAGCCGCTGGGCATCCACTTGCCGCCGATGTAGTTCAAAAAGGTCTGCTGCGAGAGATCGTCCACGGGAGCGCTTCCTTGATTGAGTCTGGGCCGGCGCGGCAGGCGCGAGGCGCTTGGGCTACGTTCAGAACATTGTATACTTTAATCATTGGCCGACGATCCGTGGAAACCCCACCTGAAGCGTCAGCAAAAAGGCTCCCGCGCGGGAGCCTTTTTGCGTCACGTCGCGCCGTTCAACTCCAGATCAGCACGGCGCAGATCGTCGAGACGAAGAGCGCAAGCAGCACGGGCAACAGCAGCGCGCGCACCAGCGACAGCACGTTCACCCGTGCAAACCCCGCCACCGCGATCAGCGAGGACCAGGCGATCAGCGTGCCGCCGCCCGTCCAGACGGCGCCCATCTGGCCGACCGCCGCCAGCGTCGCGGGGTCTACGCCGACGACCGGACCCAGCGCGCCGGATAACGTGCCCGTGAGCGGCAGACCCGCGAAGCCCGAGCCGTCGATGCCGGTGATCATGCCGACCAGCAGCACACCGAAGGCGACGAGGAAGTGGTTTTCCGGGATCAGGTGCTGCGCGGCGGAGATCACCTCGAAGAGCAGGCCGGGCGCCTGCGCCGCCGGCACGCCCAGGATCTGCGCGGCCGTCTCATTGGCGCCCACGAAGAAGAAGCCCGCGATGGGCAGCACGGAACCCATCGCCTTGAAGGCGAACACAAAGCCGTCGGTCACGTGTTCCGGACACACGTCCAGCATCTTGCGAGGGCCTTCGGCGGCCAGCGTCACCAGCATCATCACCACGAAGGCAACGCCGCCGACCAGCGCTGCCGCATCGCCGCCGCGCAGCGCGGGCAGCGACGGAAACAGCCGGGGCAGCACCATCACGGCGATCACGGCCAGGAACGCCAGCGGCGTCACCACGGCAAACACCTTCGACCAGCGGACACGGCGCTGCTCTTCGTCGCTCAGCGCGGGACCGGCCGGCAGCGCGGGATCGGCGCCCATCGTGCCGCGGGCAAGTTCCGCCTTGTCGAACGAGCCGGCCTGTTCCATGCGCGCCAGGCTGCCGTCCTGCGCGCGGGCCTGCC
>NZ_DIEJ01000190.1:0-17482 GCF_002418565.1 Achromobacter sp. UBA5777
CCCGCCGCCGGCGCGCCGGCCGCACCGGCCGCCGCGCCGGCACCGTCCGGCCGGTGAACGAATCCAGGTAGGGGGCGCATTTCGCGCCCCTTTTTTTTTGGATCGCGCTAGAATCGCGGCATGCGAGTTCTGGTAATCGAAGACGACACCACCCTGGGCCATGCGCTCCAGGAATTCCTGGCCGACCAGGGTTATGCGGTCGACTGGCTGACTGAGGGCGACCGGGTTCTGGGCGCGCTGGCGGGCCAGCCGTATGACCTCATGCTGCTCGACCTCAATCTTCCCGGCATGAGCGGCCTGGACGTGCTGCGGCAGCTGCGGCAGGACGGCAATCAGGTTCCCGTGCTCATCCTCACTGCCCGCGATGGCATCGAAGACCGCGTTGCCGGTCTGGACGCCGGGGCGGACGACTACGTCACCAAACCCTTCGAACTGCCCGAGCTGGCCGCGCGCGTGCGCGCCTTCGGCCGGCGCCGTGCCGGTCAGGCCCAGCCGCTCATCGAAGTCGGTCCGCTGGTGTTCGACACCGTCGGCCGCGAAGTCCGCGCCAACGGCCAGCGCCTGTCGCTGTCTGTGCGTGAACTTTCCGTCCTCGAAATGCTGATGGCCCGCGTGGGCCGCGTCGTGACCAAGCGCCAGATCGTCAATTCCCTGTCCGCCTGGGACGCGGATTTCAGCGAGAACGCCGTCGAAGTCTACGTGTACCGCTTGCGCAAGCGCCTGGAAGGCACGGGCGCCAGCATCCAGACGGTACGTGGCTTTGGCTACATGCTGGATGTGGAAACGGCCTGACGGGCCGGCCGCGGCCGGCGATCGCCGTCCGCGCGTTTTCATCCGCCTCATCGAGGGCTTCGCGCCATGACGCAGGAACGCACTCCCCAACCGTCTCCGGCTGCGCGCCCCCCCATGCTTCCCTCCCGATCGCTTGCACGGCATCTCGTCATCCGACTGATGCCGCCCATCCTGCTGCTCGTCCTGCTGGATCTGGCGGCAACCTGGGTCATCACCCACAAGATCGACATGTCGCTGTGGATGCTGGAAGACTTCTTCTGGCTGATGGTCGTGGGCCAGGTGGCGCTGATCGCGCTGTTTGCATGGGTGGTGATGCAGGGGGTGCGGTCCGGGTTGCGGTCGGTGAACCATCTGTCCGAAGAGATCCGGCAGCGCTCCATCGACGACATGCAGCCGCTGGAGGTTGCAGGCGTGCCGGTGGAGATCGAACCGCTGGTCACGCACACCAATGATCTGCTGCTGCGGCTGGATGCGTCGCTGGCCGCCCAGCGGCGTTTCATTGGCCATGCCGCGCATCAGTTGCGCACGCCGCTGTCGGGCCTGCGGCTGGAATCCGAACTCATGCTGGCGCGTCCCTTGCCGGATGACGTGCGGGCTCGCGCCGAGCGCATCAAGGCCGTCAGCGACCGCATGATCCGGCTGGGCCAACAGCTGCTGGTGCTGGCCCGCGCCGATCCCAATGCCCGTCCGCAGGACAGCTTTGTGCGCATCGACCTGTGCGAGTGGGTGCGGGTGCATGGCGCCGAATGGTTCCCGCGGGTGCGCGAGGCGCACTACGAGCTGGATCTGGCCGCGCCGGAAACGCCCATCTGGATCGACGCGGACCCCTTGCTGCTCGCGGAGCTGCTGGGCAACCTGATCGACAACGCGCTGCGCTATGGCAACCCCACGGGGCGCATCACGCTGATCGTCGGCGCCAACCCGCCCTCGCTGACCGTCGAGGACGACGGTCCCGGCATTCCGCCCGAAGAGCGCGACCGCGTGTTCGAGGCGTTCTACCGGTCGCCCACCGCGACGGCGGGCGGCTCCGGCCTGGGACTGGCCATCGTGCGAGAAATCGCGCACGCGCACGGCGCGTGGTGGAAGCTCACCAGCCGGCCCGATTTTTCCGGAACGCGGCTGTCCGTCGTGTTCCCCGGCCCTCGCAAGGGGGCTCAACTCACTCGCCAAGAACCCGCATCATGAGCCAAGGCACGGTCAGCGCTGCTTCTTTGCCCCCAGGTCATCCCGGCGGCGCCCACGCCCCTTCGTCGCGTGCGGCGCTGGTCCTGGGCGCGCTGGGCGTGGTGTACGGCGACATCGGCACCAGCCCGCTTTACACGCTGCGCGCCTGCCTGACCGGCCTGAGCGTGCATACCGACCTGGAGCCAGCCCATCTGCTGGGCGTGCTGTCCATCCTGTTCTGGATGCTGATGGTGGTGGTGTCCCTGAAATACGTGATGCTGGTGCTGCGCGCGGACAACCGCGGCGAGGGCGGCACGCTGGCGCTGCTGGAACTGGCGGTGCGCGCGCGCGAGGGCAAGCTGCGCTGGGTGCTGATCGTGCTGGGCATCTTCGGTGCGGCGCTGTTCTACGGCGACAGCATGATCACGCCGGCGATTTCGGTGCTGTCGGCGCTGGAAGGCATCGGCATCGTGTCGCATACGCTGGACCACTGGGTGGTGCCAATCGCCTTGGTCGTGCTGATCGCGCTGTTTGCGATTCAGTCGCATGGCACGGCCGCCATGGGCAAGCTGTTCGGCCCGGTGATGTTCGTGTGGTTCGCCACGCTGGCGGCCCTGGGCGGCTGGCAGATCTGGCAGACGCCCGAGGTCCTGGCCGCGCTGAACCCGATGTGGGGGCTGCGCTTCATCGTCGAAGCGCCCTGGGTCAGTTTCGTGCTGCTGGGTGCGGTGGTGCTGGCGCTGACCGGCGCCGAGGCCCTGTATGCCGACATGGGCCACTTTGGCCGCCCGGCGATCCGCCGGGCCTGGTTCAGCATGGTGCTGCCGGCGTTGACGCTGTGCTACTTCGGCCAAGGGGCGCTGCTGCTGCGCGATCCCACGGCGATCCGCAATCCGTTTTTCCTGATGGCGCCGGAATGGGGGCTTGCCCCGCTGGTCGCGCTGGCCACCATCGCCACCATCGTGGCGTCGCAGGCCGTGATTTCGGGCGCCTATTCGGTGACGCGCCAGGCAGTGCAGCTGGGCTTCTGGCCCCGCATGCAGATCCTGCACACGTCTGCGATCGAGAAGGGCCAGATCTATCTGCCGCAGGTCAACGCGCTGCTGCTGTGCGCGGTGCTGATCCTGGTGCTGTGGTTCCGCAATTCCGACAACCTGGCCGCGGCCTACGGCTTTGCGGTGACGGGCACGATGTTCACGACTTCGGTGCTGGCGTTTGCGGTGCTGCCGCGCGGCAGCACGGGCATCAAACGCATGATGTGGTTCCTGGTGCTGGGCCTGTTGCTGCTGCTGGACGTGCTGCTGTTTTCAGCCAACGTCTTCAAGATCCACGAAGGCGGCTGGCTGCCGCTGGTGGTGGCGATCGTGGTGTTCACGCTGATGATGACGTGGCGGCGCGGCCGTCGCCTTTTGTCCGACATGCAGCAGCGCGACCGCCAGCCGCTCAAGGAATTCATGGAGCAGCTCGAGCAGTATCCGCCGTCGCGCGTGCCGGGCACCGCCATCTTCATGACGATGAATTCGGGCAACGTGCCGCCGGCGTTGCTGCACAACCTGAAGCACAACAAGGTGCTGCACGACCATGTGCTGTTCCTGTCGATCCAGTCGGCCGACGTGCCGTATATCGCGCCCGAAGAGCGCTTCGAGGTGAACAAGCTCAGCGCATCGAGCTGGGCTGCAACGGTCACCTACGGCTTCAAGGAAGATCCGGACGTGCCGGAGGCGCTGCGCCTGATTGCCGAAGCCTATCCGGAGCTGGATCTGGAACCGATGCGCACGTCGTTCTTCCTGTCGCGCCAGACGGTCGTGGCGGCCAGGAAGCCCGCCTTGTCGCGCTGGCGGCGCGCGGTGTTTTCGTTCATGGCGCGCAATTCGACCCGCAGCACGAAGTTCTTCAAGATTCCGGCGAACCGGGTTGTGGAGATGGGGATGCAGGTCGAGCTGTAGCCGCCACGCTGCCGGCGTCGCGGCCACGCGCGCCGGACCACAATAGCCAGGCGAAAAAAAACCCTCGGTGTGAAAACCGAGGGTTTTTTTTGAGCCTTGAAGAATCACTTCTTCGAGGTCGTGTCCTTCAGTTGGGGCAGCGACGTGCCGCTGGAGGCCAGCAGGCCGGTCTTGACGTACGTGAACAGCTTTTCGCGCGTGTCGACGATGTCGAGGTTGCGCATGGTGAGCTGGCCGATGCGGTCCGCCGGCGTGAAGGGGGCATTTTCCACCTTCTCCATGGACAGACGCTCGGGCGCGTACGTGAGGTTGGGCGACACGGTGTTCAGCAGCGAGTAGTCATTGCCGCGGCGCAGTTCGATGGTGACTTCGCCGGTGACGGCGCGGGCCACCCAGCGCTGGGCGGTTTCGCGCAGCATGATGGCTTGCGGGTCGAACCAGCGGCCCTGGTACAGCAGGCGGCCCAGCTTGCGGCCGTTTTCGCGGTACTGCTCGATGGTGTCTTCGTTGTGGATGCCGGTGACCAGGCGCTCGTAGGCGATGAAGAGCAGGGCCAGGCCCGGGGCTTCGTAGATGCCGCGGCTCTTGGCTTCGATGATGCGGTTTTCGATCTGATCGCTCATGCCCAGGCCGTGACGGCCGCCGATGCGGTTGGCTTCGAGCAGCAGTTCGACGGGATCGGCATATTCGACGCCGTTCAGGGCGACGGGCTGGCCTTCTTCGAAGCGGACCGTGACTTCCTCGGCCTTGACGGCGACGTCGTCGCGCCAGAACGCCACGCCCATGATGGGCTTGACGATGCGGATGCCGGAATTCAGGTGTTCCAGGTCCTTGGCTTCGTGCGTGGCGCCGAGCAGGTTGGAGTCGGTGGAGTAGGCCTTTTCAGCCGACATCTTGTAGTCGAAACCGGCTTGGCGCATGTATTCGGACATTTCCGAGCGGCCGCCGAGCTCGTCGATGAAGCGCTGGTCGAGCCAGGGCTTGTAGATCTTGAGTTCCGGGTTGGTGAGCAGGCCGTAGCGGTAGAAACGCTCGATGTCGTTGCCCTTGAACGTGCTGCCGTCGCCCCAGATGTTGACGTTGTCTTCCTTCATGGCGGCGACCAGCATCGTGCCGGTGACGGCGCGGCCGATGGGCGTCGTGTTGAAGTACGTGATGCCGGCGGTCGAGATGTGGAACGCGCCCGATTGCAGGGCAGCGATGCCTTCGGCCACGAGCTGCGCGCGGCAGTCGATCAGGCGGGCGTTTTCGGCGCCGTAGGCCAGGGCCTTACGGGGAATCTCGTCGTAGTCGGATTCGTCGGGCTGGCCCAGGTTGGCGGTATAGGCGTAGGGGATGGCGCCGTTGTTGCGCATCCAGAGGAGCGCCGCGCTGGTGTCCAGGCCGCCGGAAAAGGCGATGCCGACTTTCTGGCCGGTGGGCAGGTTCGGGAGGATAGTGGTCATTGTTTGAGGTGAGACGCCAACAGGACTTTGACAGCAACGAGCCGCCAAACAAGAAAATAGCCCGCCATTTTAACTCTTTTGAGGGGGGCTGGCCGCCGAGGTTGCGGCGCGGGGGGCGCCCGGCGCGAACAGCTCGGCAAGCCGCAGTCCCCGGATCAGCTCGCCCGTGGCCGCGGCCAGCCGGGTGGCCGGGCGATGGCGGGCGCTGGCCAGCACCAGATTGNNGATGGCGCACAGGGATAGTTCATGCTCGGCGGCCGGCCCGCGGGCCGCCGAACGCGGCAGGATGGCATAGGCGTCGCCCTGCGCCGCCAGTTCGACGATGGTCTGCACGGCGTCGACCTCGGCCGCGACCTTGAGCCGAACGCCTTGCGCACGGCAGACGCTTTCGACGAGGGTGCGGATGGCGTTGGGCAGGCTGGGCAGCACCAGCGGATAGTCGCCCAGCCGCGCGACCGGCACGCGGGCGGGCAGGGGCGGCTGATGGCCTGCCGCTGCGGCCAGGACCAGGTCTTCCCGGAACAGGGATTCGTAGGCAAGCTGCGGCGACGGGGCGGGGTCGTAGAGCAGGGCCAGGTCCACCCGGCCGGCGAGCAGCCATTCGCGGACCTGCGCGCTCAGGCCTTCGGCCACTGCGATGGAAGCATCGGGAAAATTCTGGCGGAATGCCTGCACCAGCGGCGGCGTGAGCACGCGCGCTATGCGCGGGGGCAGGCCGATCATGACCTTGCCGGTGGGCGTTTCGCGCAGCGTCTGCAGATCCTCCTTGGCGCGCTCGGCCAACGCCAGCAGGGCGCGGGCGTGTTCCAGGAATCTCAGGCCCGCTTCCGTGGGCTCAGCCCCGCGCCCATTGCGGTAGAGCAGATGCTGGCCCAGTTCCAGTTCCAGCAGCCGCACCTGGCGGCTGAGCGTGGGCTGCGCGACGTCCAGCATTTCGGCGGCGCGCGAGAAGCTGCGGCGCTCGGCCACGCGCACGAAGTATTCGATCTGCTTGAGATCCATCGGGATATTAGGTTTTTCGATATCAGAAATATACGGTATAGCATTGTTCGCCCTCCGGCATTCCGCGACCATGGCGCTTTCCATGCAGGAAGTCCCCGTGCCCGATTGCCGTCCGCCGCTTGCCTCGCCCTCCCGTCCCCGCCACGCGCTGCCGCCCGGCGCGTGCGATGCGCATTGCCACGTCTTCGGACCCGGCGATGTGTTTCCGTATGCAGAAGGCCGGTCATACACGCCGCCGGACGCGTCTTTCGCCAGCATGGCGGCGCTGCATGCCCATCTGGGCATCGAGCGCGCCGTGGTGGTGCAGGCCAACTGCCACGGATCCGACCACCGCGCGTTGCTGGATGCGCTGGCGCGCAGCAAGGGGCGATATCGCGGTGTGGCGCTGCTGGGCGCGGACGCCACTGCTGCCAGCGTCAAGGCGCTGCACGAAGGCGGCGTGCGGGCCGCGCGGTTCAACTTCGTGCCGCATCTGGGCGGCGCGCCCGATCCGGCGGTGTTCGACCACGTGGTCAAGCTGATCGCCCCGCTGGGATGGCACCTGTGCCTGCACGTGGACGGCGCGATGCTGCCCGAACTGCTGCCGCGCCTGCTGACGCTCCCGGTGCCGTTCGTGGTGGACCACATGGGCAGGCTGAAGGCGGCCGATGGGCTGGATTCACCCGCGATGCGCGCATTGCTCAGCCTGGCGGACGTAGGCCAGGCGTGGGTCAAGGTGTCCGGCATCGACCGGATTGCTGCTGGCCGCCGCCCCTTTGCGGAAGGCATTCCCTTCGTGCGCGCGCTGGTGGAGGCCTTGCCGGACCGCACCTTGTGGGGCACGGACTGGCCGCATCCGAATGTGGCTGGTGATATGCCGGACGACGGTGAACTGGTCGACACGTTTTTCGAAGCGTGCCCGGACGCCGGACTGCGCCAGCGCGTGCTGGTGGACAACCCGGCGCGGCTTTACGGATTTCAGTAGCACAGAGAAAGCGGAACGAGGGCCAGGAAGCCCCCGCCGCAAGCACATCCCCATCAACGAGGAGACACCATGTTCAAGAAAATCATCTCGGCCGCCGTGCTGAGCCTGGCCGCCGCTGGCGCGGCCCACGCCGACGGTCCCGTGCGCCTGATCATCGCGTTCCCGCCGGGCGGCCCCGTGGATCTGGTGGGCCGCGTGCTGGCCGAGCAGCTGGGCAAGGAGCTCAAGCAGAACGTCATCGTCGAAAACAAGGCAGGCGCCAACGGCAACATCGCGGCCGCCTATGTGGCCAAGGCGCCGGCCGACGGCTCGGTGCTGTTCCTGACCAGCGTGGGCGCGGTGGCAATCAGCCCGGCGCTGTACAAGGACCTGCCGTATGACCCCGCGCGCGATTTCGCGCCGGTCTCGCGCGTGGTGAACAACGCCACGGTGTTCGTGGTGAACCCCTCCAATCCGGCGACGGATGCCGCCGACTTCGTGAAGAAGTCGCAGGCCGCGTCGCAGTCCGTGGCCATCGGCTCGTCGGGCATCGGCAGCATTCCGCACCTGACGCTGGAAATGTTTGCCGATTCCAGCAAGGCCAAGGTGCTGCACGTGCCTTACAAGGGTGCGGCCCCCGTCATCAACGACGTGATGGGCAATCAGGTGTCCGGTTTCTTCGGCGACGTGCCCGGCCTGATCGGCCACATCCAGGGCGGCAAGCTAAAGCCTCTCGGCCTGGCCGCGCCGACGCGCCACCCGCTGCTGCCCGACGTGAAGACGATGGCCGAGCTGGGCATCCCGGGCGTTGAGTCCAACAACTGGTATGGCCTGGTTGCGCCCGTGGGCACGCCCGCCGCCACGGTCGACAAGCTGAACCAGGCCGTGCGCGCCGCGCTGGCCAACGAGGCTGTCCGCGCCCGTCTGGAAAAGTTTGGCGCCGAGGCCGCGCCCAGCACGCCGCAGGAACTGGGCGCGCTGATTGCCGCCGACCGCGAGAAGTGGACCGCGCTGATCCAGCGCAAGAACATCCGTCCGGAGTAAGCATGAGCGCACGCCGAATCGAACCTGTGGTGCCGGGCACCCGCCCGGAACTGGCCGTGCTGGAGGCGCGCATCGCCGCCGCGCGCGGCCGCATTTCGCCGTTGTATCAGGTGCTGCTGAACAGCCCAGCGGTGGTCGAGGGCTGGGAAGCCATGCTGACCGCGATCCGGCAGAAGACATCGCTGGCGCCGCGCTTGCGCGAGCTGATCATCCTGCGCGTGGCGACGCTGAACAATGCGCCGTACGAGTTCGAGGCGCATGTGCCGCACGCGCTGGCGGGCGGCATGCCGCAGGCCGTCATCGACGTGCTGCGTGGCAACCCCGCGCCGGATCAGGTGCAGGGCCTGGAACCGGGAGAGGCCGAGGTGCTGGCGCTGACGGATGCGATGACCCGCGACATCGAGGTGCCGGATGCGGTGTTCGCGCCGCTGCGCGAACGCTACGATGATGCGCAACTGGTGGAACTGACCGCAACGGTCGGGGCGTACAACATGGTGTCGCGCTTCCTGGTCGCCTTGCACGTCGGACATTGAAGGAGAACGCTGTGCAGGAAACGATGTTGCTGGTGGCGCTGGGTGAACGGTTTGACGAGGCGCGCGCCCGGGATCTGGCCGAGCGCCTTGCGAATGGGCTGGCGGATGTAAAGATCAGCGCCTTTGCCGCGCTGGAAGCCGAGGACACCTACGTAACCGTGCGCGGCGCCCGTGCTTTGCCGGAGATCCAGGCCCGTCTTAACGAACTGGCACCCGGCGCGCACGCGCGGGTGCTGCACCTGATGCTGGACCTGCCCGGCGCGTCGGCGGGGCAGGAGGCGCCGTGGCATTACATCGTGGAAACCGACGTGCTGCCCGAGGCCGAGGCCGACCTGAACGCCTGGTACGACCAGGAGCATCTGCCGGGGCTGGCGTCGGTGCCCGGCACGGTGCGCGCGCAGCGCTGGGAATGCCGCGACGAATCGCCGCGCTACCTGGCCTGCTACGACCTGCACACGCAGGAAACCTTTGGCAGTCCGCCATGGCTGGCGGTGCGCGCGACTGACTGGAGCAGCCGCGTGCGGCCGTCGTTCCGCAACACGCGGCGCACGATGTTCAGGAAGATCCTGTAGCACCAAGCGGCTTAGAAAGCAGAAGGGCCCGGGCATCGCAGGATGCCCGGGCCCTTCTCATGCGTGCAGGACAGGTTTAGTCGACCTGACCCAGCAGCAGGAATTCCATCAGCGCCTTCTGCACGTGCAGGCGATTTTCGGCTTCGTCCCAGACCACGCTCTGCGGTCCGTCGATGACTTCGCCGGTGACTTCCTCGCCGCGGTGGGCGGGCAGGCAGTGCATGAAGACGGCCTGCGGGTCGGCCGCGGCCATCATTTCAGCGTCCACGCACCAGTCGGCGAATGCCGCGCGGCGCTCTTCGTTTTCGGCCTCGTAGCCCATGCTGGTCCACACGTCGGTGGTGACCAGGTGCGCGCCCTTGCAGGCTTCCATGGGGTCCTTGAACTGGCGCAGCACCTTGTCGGACGGCGTGCCGATGCGCGAGGCTTCGAGCTCGTAGCCGGCCGGCGTGGACACATGCAGCGTGAAGCCCAGCATTTCGGCCGCGTGCAGCCACGTGTAGGCCATGTTGTTGGCGTCGCCCACCCAGGCGACCGTCTTGCCGGCGATGGGGCCGCGGTGCTCGATGTAGGTGAAGATGTCCGCCAGGATCTGGCAGGGGTGGAATTCGTTGGTCAGGCCGTTGATCACGGGCACGCGCGAATGCGACGCGAAGCGCTCGATGCGGGTCTGCTCGAACGTGCGGATCATGACGATGTCGACCATGCGCGAGATCACGCGCGCGGTGTCCTCGATGGGCTCGGAGCGGCCGAGCTGCGAGTCGTTGGACGTCAGGTTGATGACCGAGCCGCCCATCTGGTACATGCCGGCCTCGAACGACACGCGGGTGCGTGTGCTGGCCTTTTCGAACACCATTGCCAGCGTGCGGTCGTGCAGCGGCATGTGGGGCTCATAGCGTTTGAACTTTTCCTTGATCAGGCGCGCGCGGTCCAGCACGTAGGCGATCTCGGCGGACGAGAAGTCCTTGAACTGCAGAAAGTGCCGCAGCGGGCCGTTTTGAGTCGTGGGAGGAGTCATGTTGATGTCGCAGGTCATTGGGCCCCGCCAGGCTCGTGGCCCGGCAGGGACGTTGATTATGGTTTTTCGGCCAGGAACTGTTGGATGAGCGGCACCAGCAGGGCGACGATCTGGTCGGCCTCCTGGCGCGTCAGGATCAGCGGCGGCAGCATGCGGATGACGCGGTCGCGCGTGACGTTGATGAGCAGGCCTGCTTCCATGGCGCGCAGCGCAAGGACGCCGCAGGGGCGGGCCAGCTCGATGCCCAGCATGAGGCCGCGGCCGCGGATGTCGGTCACGCCGGGCGTGCCGGCCAGCGCGCTGGCCAGGCGGTCTTTCAGGTATTCGCCCACGTCATGGGCGTTTTCAAGCACGTTTTCGGATTCCAGCGCGTCGAGCACCGCGAGGCCCGCCGCGCACACCAGCGGCCCGCCGCCGAACGTGGTGCCATGGCTGCCCGGCGTGAAGACGCCTGCGGCCGGACCCGCGGCGAGCATCGCGCCGATGGGCACGCCGCCCGCCAGACCCTTGGCAAGGGTCATGACGTCCGGGCGGATGTCGGCCCACTGATGCGCGAACCATTTGCCGGTGCGGCCGATGCCGGACTGGACTTCGTCGATCAACAGCAGCCAGCCGCGCTCGGTGCACAGTTGGCGCAAGGCTTGCAGGTAGGCGATGTCGGACGGGCGGATGCCGCCTTCGCCTTGCAGGACTTCCAGCAGCACGGCGGTGGTGCGCGGTTCGGCGTCGCCGGCGTCGCGTACCGCTTCCAGGTTGTTGTACGGCACCTGGATGAATCCGCTGGGCAGGGGCTCGAAGCCTTTGCGCGCCTTGTCGCTGCCGGTGGCCGCCAGCGTGGCCAGCGTGCGGCCATGCCAGGATGAATCCATGGTGATGATGTGGGCGTGCTTGTTGCCGCGCTGGTAGGCGTAGTAGCGGGCGAGCTTGATGGCCGCTTCGTTGGCTTCGGAGCCGCTGTTGTTGAACGCGACTTCCTGCATGCCGGACAGCGCCGTCAGCCTGGCGGCAAGCTCGGTCTGCTGCGGGATGTCGTAGATGTTGGAGGTATGGATGACGCGGGCCGCCTGCTCAGCGATGGCGGCGACCAGCTTCGGATGGGCATGGCCCAGGCAGGAGACGCCGATGCCGGCCAGGGCATCCAGGTACTTGCGGCCGCCTGCGTCCCACAGCCAGACACCCTGGCCGTGCGTGAACGATACCGGCAGCCGGGCATAGATATTGGCCAGAGGCGAGCTCATCGCGGATCCTCCTGGGGGAATGGCATCGACAGCATGCCCGCTTGCTAGGGCGAATCAGGGGCGAATCGCGGTTCGAAAGAGGGCAAAGGATCAATCATATACAATTCGCGGCGCGGCACGCATGTTTGATCACGCCGAAGATCCGGCTTTCGTGAAAGGCGTCCCGCAGTGAAGAACACATGGCAACTCGCGTCAGACAATTCGTAATTCATGGCGTTACCGAAAGCGGTAGCCGCTTCCGCCCCAGCGATTGGGCAGAACGGCTCGCCGGCGTAATGGCACAGTTCCGGCCCGCCGGGTGTGCTGGTAACCACCTCACTTATTCGCCTTATGTGCTGCCCGTCGTGATCGATGGCGTGCGCGGGATCGTCGTCGACCTGCGCCTGCGCGACCTGGAGCCGCTGGCCTACAAGTTTGTGGTCGATTTCGCCCGCGACAACAACCTCAAGACGGAAGAACGCGAAATCTAGGCCCCCAGAACGAAAAAGCGCCCCAACCGGGCGCTTTTCTCATTCTGCGACCCTGCACGCCGGTCAGGCGTGCCGGGCGATACCCGCCGCTCGGACGATTGCCCGCGCGGCGGCTACGCACATCACTTCGCGTACACCAGGTCACGCAGCCCCAGCGACAGCCCGGGCCAGTAGGTAATGACCAGCAGGCACAGGATCACGACACCGACGAAGGGCACCAGCGGCTTGACGATACGCTCAAGCGGCAGTTTAGCCACCGCGCACGCGGCAAACAGGTTGACGCCAAACGGCGGCGTGATCATGCCCAGCGCCAGGTTGACCACCATGATGATGCCGAAGTGCACCGGGTCCACGCCGAACTGCAGCGCCACCGGCAGCAGCAAGGGGGCCAGCACGACGATCGACGCCGAGGTCTCGATGAACATGCCGATCACGAACAGCGCAGCGTTCACGCCCATCAGGAAGCCGAACTTGGTATCGAAGATCTGGGCGAGCCACGTGCCCAGCGCGTCCGGAATGCCGGCGCGGTTGAGCAGGAAGCTGAAGATGCCCGCGTTGGCGATCACGAACATGATGACTGCGGTCGACACCACCGACTTGTGCAGCGTGTCCGACAACTGACGGAAGGTCAGGCGGCGGTAGATGAACTTGCCCACGAAGACGGCGTACATCACGGCCACGACCGACGCTTCGGTCGGTGTGAAGACGCCGCCGTAGATGCCGCCCAGGATGATGACGGGCATCAGCAGCGCCAGCCAGGCACGCTTGAACGCCGGCCACAGCGGCAGCCGGCCCTCGCCGTCACGCTTGCCCAGGTTGTTGCGCTTGGCATAGATCCAGACATAGAACATCAGCGCGACGCCGATCAGGATGCCCGGCATGACGCCGGCGATGAAGAGTTCGCCGGTGGACGTGTCGGTGGACACGGCAAACAGGATCATGGGGATGGACGGGGGGATGATGACCCCGAGTTCCGCCGCGCTGGCCTGCAACGACGCCGCAAAGGGGGCCGGATAGCCGTGCCGGATCATGGCGGGAATCAGGATGGCGCCCACCGCGAAGGTCGTGGCCACGCTGGAGCCCGCGACCGCCGCGAAGATCATGCAGGTCAGCACGCAGGTGCAGGCCAGGCCGCCCTGGATGCCGCCGACCACGCTCTTGGCGAATTCCACCATGCGTTCGGAGATGCCGCCGGCTTCCATCAGGTTGCCGGCCAGGATGAAGAAGGGGATGGCCACGAGCGGGTACTTGTCCAGCGCGGCAAACAA
The DNA here is from genome assembly GCF_002418565.1 of Achromobacter sp. UBA5777. Classification (NCBI taxonomy): domain Bacteria; kingdom Pseudomonadati; phylum Pseudomonadota; class Betaproteobacteria; order Burkholderiales; family Alcaligenaceae; genus Achromobacter; species Achromobacter sp. UBA5777. Next base: position 13,436 of record NZ_DIEJ01000190.1, read on the forward strand.
CTGCTGCGCGACGACCAGCCAGGGCAGGCCCGAGGCGCCGACTCCCGCCAGGCTGGCCAGGCCGATCGACACGGCGACCGGCACGGACAGCCCGAAGAAAATCAGCATCGAGACAATCATTAATTGGGACATGGCGATTTCTGCTGCTCAGGTTCGATAGGGGGCGGCTCAGCCTTGCGCGTCGTTGCGCACGGGCACGTCGTCTTCTTCGCCGGCGCACCAGCGGGCCAGCACGGCGATGGCCGCCAGCGTGGCGCCCACGGGGATGGCCAGATAAATCCAGGAAATCGAGATGTCCAGGCTCGGCACGTTCTGGAAACGCACGCGATAGGTCATGTTGCCGCCGATCCAGGCCAGAAAGCCGAGAAAGCCGGCGCAGGTCAGGCCGATGATGGCCTCGAGGACGCGGCGGCGCGTGCCGCCCAGCAGGTTGCGCAGCAGCTCGACGCTGATCATGGCGCCGTGGCGAAAGGCCAGGGCCACGCCCAGCAGCACGGTCCAGATCAGGAGGGCGCGGGTAAGGACTTCGCTCCAGTCGGCGGGCGAGTGCAGCACGAACCGGGCGATGACCTGGTAGAACGCGGCGGCCGCGGCGGCCACCAGCAAAAGTTGGGCGAGGGCCGAGACCAGCTTGAACAGGCCGCGGTCGAAGGCGCAGAGCAAACGCATGGTGAATTCCGTTGGCGATGGACGCGGAAAAGTGGGGCGGGCGCGCGGCGCAGGCCGGTCCCGCCGCCAGGCAAACGGCCCCGCGATGGGGGCCGTGCCGGCTTACTTGGTGTCGCGGATCGAGTCGATCAGCTTCTTGTCGAACTTCTTGTAGTACTCGGGGTAGGCGGGTTCCACAGCGGCGGCAAAGGCGGCGCGGTCCACTTCGGACACCTGCATGCCTTCCTTCTTGAGCTGCTCGACGCCCGTCTTTTCAATGTTGTCGACATAGGCGCGCATGGCCTGGGCCGATTCTTTGCCGGCCTTGTCGAAGTTGGCCTTGTCGGCGGCCGACAGGCCTTCATAGACGTTGGCGGACATCAGCACCAGGGCCGGTCCGTACACGTGCCCTGTCAGCGACAGATACTTCTGCATCTGCGACAGCTTGGCCGACGTGATCACGGACAGCGGATTTTCCTGGCCATCGATGGTGCCCTGCTGCAGCGCGGTGGCCACTTCGGGCCAGGCCATCGGCGTGGGCAGGATGCCGATCTGGCGGAAGGCCGTGATGTGGATCGGGTTTTCGGTGGTGCGGATCTTCAGGCCCTTGGCGTCCGCCGGGGTCTTGACCGGGCGCACGTTGTTGGTCAGGTGGCGGAAACCCTGTTCGCCCCACGCCAGCGCCACGATGCCGCGGCTGGGGAATTTGGCCAGCATGTCCTGGCCGATTTTGCTGTCGAGCACGGCGCGGGCGTGCGGCAGGTCGCGCAGCAGGAACGGAATATCAAAAACGCCGGTCTCGGGAACAAAATTCAGGGTTGCACCGGTCGAAACGATCGCCAGGTCGATGGTGCCGATCTGCAGGCCTTCGATCACTTCGCGTTCGCCGCCCAGCGCGCTGTTGGCAAACTGCTGGACCTTGAACTTGCCGTTGGTGGAACCCTCGATGGATTTGGCCATCGCGTCGGCGCCGGCGCCGTAGTGCGACGACGTCGACAGGGCGTAGGCCATCTTCAGGGTGGTCTGCGCTGCCGCGGGCAGCGAGGTGGCGGCCGCGCAGGCGGCCAGAATCGTGGCCGCAAGCCAGGTTTTACGCATTGTCTTCTCCGGAATTGGTTATCTTTATGGGCGGCTTTGCCTCCCGCCCCGGGATGATATCGGGATTCGGACGCCCTACAGGCGCTTAGTTAACATGGACGAATGATGGATTTCCCTGATATGTCACAGGCCAGGCGCCCTGGTTTCTGGTCAACCTTGCGCCTGGGCGCCCGGATGATGATGCGCGATGCGCGCGCCGGCGAGCTCCGTTTGCTGGTCCTCGCGCTGGTCGTGGCGGTGGCCGCCGTCACCAGCGTGGGCTTCCTGGCCGACCGCGTCGGCCGCGCGCTGGAGCGCGACGCCGGCCAGATGCTGGGCGCCGATCTGGTGCTGGACGCCGACGAACCCGTGCCCGCCGCCTTCAAGGATCAGGCGCGCGAGCGCGGGTTGACCGTTTCCGGCACGTGGCAGTTTCCTTCCATGGTGGGCGCCGGGGACGGTGCGCAACTGGCGGCGCTGAAAGCGGTGGAGCCGGGCTATCCGCTGCGCGGAGCCTTGCGGGTGGCCGATGCGCCGTTCGCGCCCGACGCGCCCACGCGCGACGTCCCGCCCGAGGGCGCGGTGTGGGTCGACGCGCAGTTGCTGGCGCTCTTGAACCTGAAGGTGGGCGATACGCTGAACGTGGGCGACGCCCACATGCGCATCGACCGCGTCATCACCTATGAGCCGGACAAGGGCATGCAGTTCGTCAACGTCGCGCCGCGCGTACTGCTGCGCGCCAGCGATCTGCCGGCCACGGGCCTCATCGCGCCGGGCAGCCGCATCGGCTATGCCATGCTGGTCGCCGGCCAGCCCGACGCCGTGGCCGGATATACCACTTGGCTGAACCAGAATCTGAAGCGCGGCCAGAAGATCGCCACGCTGGAATCGGGCCGCCCGGAAGTGCGCCGCACGCTGGACCGCGCGCAGCGTTTTCTCTCGCTGGTCGCGCTGCTGGCCGTGCTGATCTCGGCCGTGGCCGTGGCGCTGGCGGCGGGGCGTTACATGACGCGCCACCGCGATGGCATCGCGGTCATGCGCTGCCTGGGCGCCGTGCAATCGCAGGTCGCCCGCATGCTCACGCTGGAATTCACGCTGGTCGGGCTATTTTCGTCTGCCGCCGGCTGCCTGTTGGGGTTTGGCGTGCATCAGGTGCTGGTCATGCTGCTGGGTTCGCTGATCGACACGACCTTGCCGGCCCCGTCGGCCATTCCGGCGTTGCAGGGCCTTCTGACCGGATTGCTGCTGCTTCTGGGCTTCGCGCTGCCGGCGCTGGCGCAGCTGCGCCACGTGCCGCCCGCCCGCGTCCTGCGGCGCGATGCGGATACGATCAGCGCGCGCAGCGCGTTCGGTTATGTGCTGGGTGCAGCCGGGTTTGCGCTCCTGATCTGGTGGTTCGCTGGCGATGCCAAGCTGGGCGGCGTGGTGGCCGGGGGCTTTCTGGGCGCCTTCGGCGTGTTCGCGCTGGCCGCCTGGCTGTGCATCCTGGGCCTGGCGCGCGTGCGCCGGCTGGCTGCGGGCCTGCCCGCGCTGCGTTTTGCGCTGGCGGGCGTGGTGCGCCGCCGGGCGGCCACGATCACCCAGGTCTGCGCGCTGGCGGTCGGCCTGATGGCGCTGCTGCTCCTGACCATGACACGCACCGATCTGATCCAGGGCTGGCAGCGCACGATGCCGCCGGACGCGCCCAACCGCTTTCTGATCAACGTGCAGCCGGACCAGCGCCAGGCCGTGACCGACGCGTTGACGCGCGAAGGCCTGGGCCGCATCACGCTGTCGCCGATGGTCCGGGGGCGGCTGATCGCCGTCAACGGCAAGCCGGTCGGGCCGGACGATTATGAGGAGCCGCGCGCCAAGCGCCTGGTGGACCGCGAGTTCAACCTGTCCTATGGCGACGAGATGCCGTCGTCCAACCGCATCGAGCAGGGCCGCTGGCTGACGCCCGGCTCGGCCGAGGTGTCCCTGGAGGCCGGTCTGGCGCAGTCGTTGCGCATCGGGCTGGGCGACAAGATGACGTTCGACGTGGCCGGCCAGCAGGTCGAGGTGGCGGTGTCGAGCATCCGCCGCGTGGATTGGGATACGATGCGCGTCAATTTTTTCGCCATCCTGACCCCCGCCGCACTGGCCGACATGCCCCAGAGCTGGATCACGTCCTTCTACCTGCCGCCCGAAAAGGCGGCGGTGCTGCCCGCCCTGGTGCGGGAGTTTCCGAACCTGACGGTGTTCGACGTGGGCGCCATCCTGCAGCAGTTGCAGTCCGTGCTGAATGAAGTGGGCCGCGCCGTGCAGCTGCTGTTCCTGTTCACCCTGGCCGCCGGCGTGCTG
>NZ_DIEJ01000130.1:0-5273 GCF_002418565.1 Achromobacter sp. UBA5777
GGCACGGCGGCTTCGCGCTGGCGCAGCGCGCGCGCCAGGTCCACCGCGCTGTCGCGGCTGCTCAGCGTCTGGTGCGCGCGGATTTCGGCGGCGACCATGTCCTTCACATGCCGCACCATCACGTGCTCAAGCAGGTTCTGGCCCCAGGCGATGGAACCCAGCGTGACCAGCAGGAAGATGAACGCGAAGCACGCCGTATAGCGGAAATGGCTGGTGGTGCGCGTGGGCGGCGGCTCCGGCGCGGCCTCGGGCGCCCGGCCGTCGCGCCAGAACGAACGCCACGAACCGAACAGGCGGGACAGCGGTCCCTGCCTGAGCGCCCGCAAGGTCTCAGGAAAATCGAACGGCACGGTGTTCATCGGATCAGCTCAGCACGTATCCCATAGCCCGCACGGTCTTGAGCAACGGCTGTGCGAAATCCTTGTCGATCTTCGAGCGCAGCTTGGACACGTGCACGTCGATGAGGTTGGTCTGCGGATCGAACTGCAGGCCCCACACCTTCTCCAGCAGCATGCCGCGCGGCACGGTCTGCCCGGCGTGTTCGGCCAGCGTGCGCAACAGCAGGAATTCCTTGTCGGTCAGACTGATGTCGCGGCCGGAGCGCGTGACCTTGCGGCGCAACAGGTCGATCTGCAGATCCTGCACGCACAGGCGCGCGGTGTTGGGCGGCGTGGCGTCGTGCCGCTGCACCAGCAGTTCCATGCGCACCATCAACTCAAGAAAGTCGAAGGGCTTGCCGATGTGGTCCTGCGCGCCGGCGCGCAGCCCCTCGACGCGATCCGAGGCTTGGTCGACGGCGGACAGGATGATGACGGGCGGGTGCGGACGGCCTTGCAGGCGGCGCAGCACCTCGATGCCGTCGATGCCGGGCAGCATGCGGTCCAGGACGGCAATGTCGAACACCTGGCGGTCCAGGGCGATCAGCGCCTGTTCGCCCGAATCGACGGGCACGCATTGGTGGCCGCTAGCCTGGAACTTGCTGGCCAGCCAATAGCTCACTTTGCTGTCGTCCTCGATTAACAGTATCCGCATGAATTTCCTCGCTCGCGTGCGCCTTCATTCCGCCAGCGTTTGTCGCCGAACTTCTCATGCCGCACGCATCAGAAATTCATCCCGGTAAGCCGCGAGGCTTGCGCCTTCGAGCCAGGCGCTTATGGGATCACGATTCATATCGCAACAGCAACGGGCTAAAAGTTAACAAGATTTAATCTTATTGTAAATAAGAATGATTGTTATTCTTGTAGAATTCGCTTCGTTCTGTTGATCCGATGCCCTGGCGGCTGAAGCGCGCCGTGGCTGATTCCTGCTGCCATGACCGCATTTCTGTTCCGAAGCCGCCGCTGGCTGGGCGCGGCTTTGTTATCGCTGTCCGCCACCGCAAGTCTTGCCGCCGATGTCTACGTGTCGTTCGACGCGCAAGGCATGGCGCACTTTGCGCCCAGTGCGCTGGACGACAGCTACCGGCTGCTATTCCGCGACATGTCAGCGGGCAGCCGCGGCGCGCGCCGTGCGGCCGAACCCAGTCCGGAAGTGCGCAAGGCGCTGGAACAGGCCGCGCAGCGGCACGGGCTCGATTACGCCCTGCTGCATGCCGTGGCGCAGGCGGAGTCGGGCTTCAATACGTTGGCGGTGTCGCCCAAAGGCGCCGTCGGCTTGATGCAGCTGATGCCCGCCACCGGTAGCCAGTACGGCGTGCCCGGCACGGACGACGCGCTGCAGGCCAATCTTCGCAAGCTGGACCTGAACGTCGATGCCGGCAGCCGCTATCTGCGCGCCCTGCTCGACCGCTACGACGGCAACCTGGAACTGGCGTTGGCCGCCTACAACGCGGGCGAAGGCGCCGTGCAGCGCGCTGGCAACCGCATTCCGAATTTTGAAGAGACGCGCAACTACGTCAGCCGGATCATGGCGGCGTATCAGCCGGCGGCGTCGATCACGCCGCAAGCACAGCAGCCCCGGGCGGTGCTGGCCGACAACACCGGCACGACTTCTTCCATGTGGACGATCCAGGGCGATCAGAAAGCGGTCAGGCAGTTCGAGGCAGGCTTCATGGTGGTGCCGCCGCGCAAGCGCTAACGATTCAGGCCGGTGGGAACGGGCGGACTGTTGCGTCCGCCTCGCGCTTGCGATGCGCGAAGTTCAGCGTCACCATCAGCCCCGCCACCATCGAAAACAGGTGCTTGAGGGTGTGGCCGCTGAGGAACGTGAACGTGTCGTAGATCTGATGGTCGAGCAGCTCAGCAGCTTTGGCCAGCACGTAGAACCCGATCGCCGCGCCAAAATACAGCCGTTCGCGCAGGGGCGTGCCGTTGCGCCATTGCAGCAGCGGCACCAGCACCAGCGGCATGAACTGCACAAAGAGGTACGGGCGCAGATCGCCCGTCGACGTGTGGTCGGTGTACCACCACCACGCCACGCTGCCCACCGCCAGCGCGGTCCACAGCACGTCGACCCACCGGCCGTCGCCCACGGTCTCGCGCCATACGGCGGACAGGATGCCGGCGCACAGCAGCGCGATGGGCAGGCGGTCCCAGATCAGGCGCGCATTGTCCGGCACCAGGTGATACCAGCCCGACCCGAAGGCGGTCAGCAAGAGCGCAACGAAGAACACCGTGTAGCCAGGCCGGATAGCGTCCAACGCAGGGTGGCGGCGCGAGTGCAGGACCAGCGCCAACCCATACCAGCCGACCACCGCAAAACCCAGGTTGGACAGCACATCCCCCGCGTTGGGGATGCCCAGCCACGCGCGCTTGTCGGCAAAGTCGTGATAGTGCTCAAGCTGGGGAATCGGCCCGTAGAGCGCCAGGCCCAGCGCCACCAGGATCACCACCGTCCACGGCAGCACGCGGCGCGAGCGGGGGGCGGACGTCGTTGCGGCAGATCGAGTGCTCATGCGGTTCATCCCCCGGCTGTCGGGTGTGCCGGCTAGCAGTGATAGTAAAGGCGGCGCCCGGTCGTCTCCAGCCCTCGCGGCGCACGTTTCGCAGGTTTTTTATGTCGTTGTGTATCCGCCCGCGCGGCGCGTACATGCCGACACCCAACGCCCGGCGCCCTGCGCCACAGTGACGTCCAGCAGTCATGTCCCCTTCAACAAGACTTTCTGGAGCATCACCATGTCGGAACCGGTAAACGTCCAGCGGCGCCGCCTGCTGGGTACCACTTCTTCGCTGGCGGGCGCCAGCCTGCTGGGCCTCGCGCTCGGCGGCAACGCGATCGCCAAGTCCGTGGCGCAGGCCCCCCAAGGCCTCGTCCCCACGTTCAACAACATCCGCCAGATCCGCGCCGGCACGCTCGACGTGGGCTACGTGGACGCCGGCCCCGCCGACGGCCCCGTCGCCATCCTGCTGCACGGCTGGCCCTATGACATCCACAGCTTCATCGACGTCGTGCCGCGCCTGACTGCCGCCGGTTACCGCGTCATCGTGCCCCATCTGCGGGGCTACGGCACCACCCGCATCGTGTCGCCCGACACCCCGCGCAACGGCGAACAGGCCGTCGTCGCCGTAGACATGATTGCGTTGATGGACGCCCTGAAGATCCGCAAAGCCGTCGTCGCCGGCTTCGACTGGGGCGCGCGCACCGCCTGCATCATGGCGGCCCTGTGGCCCGAACGCTGCGAGGCGCTGGTGTCAGTCAGCGGCTACCTCATCGGCAGCCAGGAAGGCAACCGCAAGCCGCTGCCGCCGCAGGCCGAACTGCAATGGTGGTACCAGTTCTACTTCGCCACAGAGCGCGGCGCCGCCGGCTATGCCGCCAACGTCGACAGCTTCAACAAGCTGATCTGGCAACTGGCCTCGCCCCAATGGCGCTTTGACGACGCAACGTTTGCGCGATCCGCACGCGCTTTCGACAACCCCGACCACGTCGAGATCGTCGTGCACAACTACCGCTGGCGCTTGGGGCTGGCGCAGGGCGAATCGCAATACGACGCGCTCGAGGCGCGACTCGCGCAACTGCCCAAGATCGGCATTCCGTCCATCACCATGGAAGGCGACGCCAACGGCGCCCCGCACCCGCCACCCGCCGCGTACGCCGGCCAGTTCACCGGCAAATACCAGCACATCGACGTGGGCGTAGGCATCGGCCACAACCTGCCGCAAGAGGCGCCCAAGGCGTTCGCCGACGCGGTGCTCCGCGTCACGCGCCTGTAGCGCAGAAACGCGTCACACCGCGACACCACGCGCCGCTCAGCCGGCGCGCGGCAGCCAGTCCGACACGGTCGCAAGCACCTGCTCGGGCATCTCGCGGTGCGGCACATGCCCGCAGTTCTCGAAGATCACCGGCCGCGCGCCCGTCAACTGCGCGATGCGCTGGGCGTGCACCGTGGACCCGTATTCATCGTTGTCGCCGTGCAGCGCCAGCGCCGGACACTTCACCTGCGCCAGCTGCGGATCCAACGTCCAGTCCGCGAAGTCCGGCGACAGCCACGTGTCGATCCAGGCGCTAAGCACCCAGGCCGCCTTCTCGCCGTGATACTTCTTCAGACGGTCAAGCTGTCCCGGCTGCGCAAAGGATTCGCGCGCCTGGCGTATCCCTTCCAGCGTGCGTTCCTCGGCAAAAACCTGCGCCGACTCGGTAATCAGCGCGCGGCAGGACTGCGGATACGCCGCAGCGCTGGCAATCGCCATCCCCCCGCCCACGCTGTGGCCAAACGCCGCGAACTGATCCAGCTCCAGCGCCTCGCGCACGGCGCGAAACCCCTCAATGGCCTCACGCACCACGAAGTCCACGCCCAGCGTGCCCTTATACGGGTCGGACCGACCGAATCCCAGGCGGTCGTAGGCGATGACCTCGCGGCCCGTCGCGCCTGCCAACCGCTCAGGAAAGTCGCGCCACAACTCAACGCATCCTAGCGAATCGTGCATCAGCACGATCGGCACGCTGTTGTCGGCAGGCGTAGCGGACGCGGCGGGCGTCCAGCGCCGCACGAAAAGCTGACCGCCGGCGGCGGGAACGAAGACATCTTGGGGTTCGACGGACGACATCAAGGATTCTCACGAAGTAGATGGCACGGGACACGTCACGAACGCGGCGGCGGCACGCCAGCCGCCTCCCGGGGACAGTGCAAAATAGTAGCGTAGACGCAGGCCACCGCTTCATTGCAGCGTGCACTGAACCTCATCAGCGGACAGAAGACATCCGCGCCGGCGGCCAACAGCACACCGAGCACAACACTCGAAGCACACGACCCCGCCAGCGCGCAGCGCACACCGCCACGACGCCCCACGAACCCGATGCCGGTTTGCCGCCGCCCGGGCGGCAGCAACCCGGCG
>NZ_DIEJ01000130.1:5359-22043 GCF_002418565.1 Achromobacter sp. UBA5777
GTCGGGCGACCTACGAAGATCCTCGTGGCAGCAAGATCACCAACCGCGAAGCCCCCAGACGCCCGTCCGACGTTCAACATCCTCACCCATCACACCGGTATCAAACCCGTGACGTTACGAATGCAATTGCTACGGTCCCACGGCGTACGGCGGCCGCAAGCACATCATTTGTCGCATTACACGCCCTGCCCGCGCGCCGATCCGCAGCAGCACGCCGCTACGATGGCCGCACTCACCACCGCACCAGGAGCAAGTCATGAAAATCCCTTTCCGCCATCTAGCCGTCGCCGCCGCCTTCATCGCGGCGCAGTGCTACGCAGGCGCCGCCAGCGCTCAGTGGCTCGACGCCGTAAAGGGACAGATGGAAGGCGCGGGACAAGGCAGTTCAGCCCAAAGCGGTTCAACCCAAGGCGGTACAACCCAAGGCGGCATCCTGCAAGGCCTAGGCAACAGCCTGCCGCTCTCTTCGCTCACCCCCGCCTCAGCCGGCAACGCAGCCGGCGTGCTCGAGTTCTGCATGAAAAACAACTACCTGGCCGGCGGCGATGCCCCGGCCCTGAAAGACAAGCTGATGGGCAAGATCGGCGGCGGCTCAACGCAAAAAGCCAAATCAGATTCCGGATACCTTGCCGGCCTGCAAGGCCTGCTAAACGGCAGCGACGGCAAATCGGTCGACCTGAGCGGCGGCGGACTGAAAGAGGAACTCACCCGCAAGGCATGCGATCAGGTCCTCAAACACGCGAAGTCGTTCCTGTAGCCGGGCGCCCAAAAATATCCTCCCGCGCCGCACGGCTCAACGCCACCACCGCCGGATGCTCCAGCCGCTGGTCGGTCGTGATCGCGTAGAACTGCTCCTTCACGTCCGCCGCGTGCCCGATCACGCGCACCCGATACTGCTTGCATAGATAGGCCGCCGTCGCCGTCGGCGCGACAAACAGCCCCGTTCCCGTCTGCCCGAAAGAATTCATCAGCGCACTATCGTCGAATTCACCCACGATGCGCGGCCGGATGTCATGCTCATCGAACCATTGCAAAAGCCGCGGCCGGATCGCCGCGTCTTCGCCCGGCAACAGGAACGGCGCCTGGTCCAGCAGCGCCGGAAACGTCCCCACCAAGCTGTCCAGCAACGCCGGCGATCCAAAGAACGTCAGCCCGCATTCCCCCAGCAGATGGCTGAACCCCCGCACGTTCAGATTGTTCGGCATCGGCCGATCCGCGATCACCATGTCGAAGCGATGCACCGCCAGATCCGCCAGCAGATACGGCAACCGCCCTTCGCGACAGATCAGCCGCACGTCCTGATCCAGGTGCAAGGCCGGTTCGATCATCCGGTACACCATCGCCTTGGGCATACCCTCCGCCACCCCCACCTTGAACTCCAACGCACGCCGAGCCGGCCGCTCGCGAAGGTCGTCCAGCAGTTCGTCGCCCATCGTGAAAATGCGATCCGCATACAGCAGCGCATGGCGGCCAACGTCGGTCAGTTCCAGACCGCGGCCCGCGCGCCGGAACAGTTCCGTGCCGAGTGTGGATTCCAGTTCCTGGATCTGGCCGCTGATCGATTGCGGCGTGCGCTGAAGCTGCTGCGCCGCGCGGGCGATGCTGCCCGCCTTCGCGACCGTCCAGAAATAGCGCAGATGCTTGTAGTTGAGAGTGACCATGGCTGATCAATCCAAAAAATCTGACTATCGGGTCATCATAATGCGGATTGTTGGAGGAATCGCCGCGCACTAGACTGGGTTTGTGCGATTGCAGTACCTGTTTTCCCATTGCGCGGCGCACGCGGCGCGATGGAAGGAGGCACCCCTCATGAACCGGGTTGAAACCTTTGCCACGCTGCCGATGTGGGCGGGGTTCGTGGGATTCGTGCTGATCGTGCTGGCGCTGGACCTCTATGCGTTCGGCGGGCGCCGCGCCCACCGCGTGTCCTCGCGCGAGGCGCTCTGCTGGGTGGGCGCGTGGATGACGCTTGCCACGCTGTTCGGCGGCCTGATGTGGTGGTATCTGGACGCCACCCTGGGCCGGGCGGTCGCGCATCAGAAGGCGCTAGAGTTCTACACCGGCTACCTCATCGAACTGTCCCTCTCCGTGGACAACATGTTCGTCTTCTCGCTGATCTTCACGTACTTCGCCGTGCCGCTGGAATTGCAGCGGCGCGTGCTGCTGTACGGCGTGCTCGGCGCCATCGTCATGCGGATCAGCATGATCCTGGCCGGCGTGTGGCTGCTGTCCCAGTTCGCGTGGCTGTTCTATGTGCTGGGCGCCTTCCTGATCTTCACCGGGCTGAAGATGCTGTTCACCGCGGGCCGCCAGCCGGACATCGCCGGCAATCCGCTAGTGCGCTTTCTGCGGTCCACCATGCGGATCACCAAGGACTATCACGGGCAGTCGTTCTTCGTGCGCATCGACGGGTTGCGTTACGCGACGCCGATGTTCGTCGTGCTGGTCGTGATCGAGGCGACGGACGTGGTGTTTGCCGTGGACAGCATTCCCGCCATCTTTGCGGTGACGACCGACCCGTTCATCGTCTTTACATCCAATATTTTCGCCATCATGGGCCTGCGGGCGATGTATTTCCTGCTGGCGGACATGGTGGCGCGGTTTCACTATCTCAAGTACGGCCTGGCGTCGGTGCTGGTCATCATCGGCGGCAAGATGCTTGCCGAACAATGGGTCCACGTGCCGGTGCACTGGTCGCTTGGGGTGGTGGGCGTGATCCTGCTGGCGTCGGTGGGCGCAAGCTGGGTGATGCCCGGACGGGGCGCGCATAAGCCCGCGCGCCGCGAAGCCAGGAAGTCTTGAACCGGAGGTCTGCCATGAACACGATCATTCTCGCCACCGACGGGTCGCTGCACAGCGATGCGGCGGCCCGATTTCTGGTGGAAAGTCCCCTTCTGAACCGCGATTTCGTCGTGCACGTGGTGCACTGCGAGCCCGACGTGGGTGGTGACGTGAAGTCCTTCATCGACAAGGAGGACATCGCCGCCTGGCACCACGAGGAAAGCGGCAAGGCGATGCAATCGGTGGTCGGTATCCTGAGCGCCGCCAACGTCGGCCACGAATGCCACGAGTTCGTCGGCTTCACGCCGGAGAAGATCGTCGAGTATGCGAAGCAGATCGACGCCGGGGCGATCGTGATCGGCTCGCATCATCACAGCCCGCTGATCAACGCCATCCGGGGCTCGGTCAGCGGGCGGATCCTGGCGCACTCGCCTTGTCCGGTGATGCTGGTCTGAGGCGGCCGCGCGTCGTGAAGCGCCGGCCTGTTTGACACGCCGCTACCGCGGCGCGGGCCGCGGGGGCGCGGCAGTGGTATCTTCTGCGAATCTTTCGCTTTGCACCCCGCGCCCATGTCCGACGTTCCCGTTCCCGCCGATTCGCCTGTTTCCGACGAACCGGCGGCCCCCCACCGGCCCTTCATCCAGAATGCCGGCACCCGGCGCACCCTGCATTTCACGCAGCAGGAGATCCAGAGCAGCATGTCGCTGCTGAATCCCGATGCGCTCGAAATCGAATACACGCGGATGATGATGGGCTTCGTGCTGTTCAAGCCGGAACCGGCCGACATCCTGATGGTGGGACTGGGCGGGGGATCGCTGCCCAAGTTCTGCCACCGTTATCTGACGGCAGCGCGCGTCACGGTGGTGGAAATCGATCCCGCCGTCATCGCGTTGCGCGACGCCTTCATGGTGCCGCCGGACAGCGAGCGCTTTCAGGTCATCCAGGCCGATGCGGCGCAGCATCTTGCCGGGCTGACGGACGCCGCCGACGTGATCCTGCTGGACGGATTCGTGGCCGGCGGCATTCCGGATGCGCTGTGTTCCGCCGCCTTCTACGCCGACTGCCATCGCGCCCTGCGCGACGATGGCATCCTGGTGATCAACTTCCACGTCAATCACCCCATGCACCACGAATACCTGGACCGCGTGCGCGACGCGTTCGGCTCGTCGATGTTCGAGGTGGTCGACGACGACATGACCAACAGCATCGTGTTCGCCTGCAAGGGCAACCTGCTGGACAACCCGGCGGCTGCGCAACTCACGCGACCGGCCACGATGCCCAAGGATGCATGGCGCCAGCTCATGCCGACGATGCGTGTGATCGGAGCGACGCTGGAACTGCGTTAATTCAGGCGTTGCGCTATGCCGGATCGCTCAGCATGATGGACAGCAGCTCCCGGGTGGCGCGCGACAGGGCGCCGGGCGTCTGCGCACCACCTTTCTCGCCGAGTGTGTTCGTCAGGTTCGATACCGTCTGCGCGACGGCGTCGTCGTCCAGCACCTTTGGTGCGGGTCCGGTTCCTTCTGTGGGGACGGGCGGCGGCGTGATGTGCTTTTTGGCCGCCTTCAGCAACTCCGCCACCGGATCGGCCTTGCCCCGCGCGTTGACGCGGTCGGTCATCGCGGTGGCCAGGCTCTTGCCGCCACTGCGGGTCCGCAGGCCCGATCGCTCGCTCGCGGCCTCCCACGCGCCGCGCTGCGCGGCATAGGCCGTCAGCAACGCGAAGCGGTCCGCGTCGATGAGCAACGGCGATTCCGCCACGGCGATCAACAGGGACTGGTAGGCGGCGCTGGCGGCCGTGGCGTCGTTGCCGATCAGCGCTTTGGAGACGTCCTTCCACAGATGATGGAACGGCAGCGTGGTGGCCGCGGCGAACATGTCCGCACCCAGCGTCGCGCGCTGCTCGAAGGCCAGGACCAGATAGTCGACGTCGTTGACCGGCTCCGGTTTGCCTGCGCCGTTCTGGCGGTGCAGCACGCCGTCGACGAGTTGCAGCCCAGACAGCTTGTCCTGCGAATCCGCGCCCGCCAGGACGCGATAACCGCTGCGCCGCAGGGCGTCGCCATCATAGACCCCGAATCGCACGCTGACGCCGTCCGTGCCGAACAGTTTGGCCAGCGGCGTGAGCAGGCTTTCTCCCGTCTTGACGATGGCGCCGCCCACCGGGCCGCCCAGCATCGTGACCGCGGTGGACACGAAATCCAGGATGCCGCGCGACAGGCTGCTGTCGGCGAAGCGGCACAACGCCGCGTACATCTCCAGCCCATCGCTGGCATACGGAACATTGCGCGCGACATAGACATCGCGAAACGCCACGCGGCGGGCCCCGGCGTCTGGCGCCGCCGCGCCCAGCGCCTGCTGGATGAGGTCATAGCCGACGATGTATGGAATCTCGCGCCGCGTGCCGTCCGCGCCGTACCGCAGAAAGAACGTGCACAGCGGCAGGAACTGGCTGAGATAGTTGCCCGCGTCGCACAGGCGCATTTCCACCAGCCGGACGCTGAAGTAGCACTGGCCGGGCACGAAGGCGGCGCCGTCCATGCCCGCAGCCAGCGCGGGCGTGCCGCCGGGCGGCTCGATCTCCGCGTAGAAGTTGCGCCCCGCAGGCACGGTCGGCAGCAGCGCGCCCACGCCGTCCCCGCCTGCCGCCTTGTTGCCGATGCCGCGCAGCATGCCAAATATTCCGTCCATGTCAGCTCCTTGTCCGGCGTGGCCGCCGCCCGCTCAGTCGCGCACGATGGCCATTGCCGATGCCCACGTCGGCAGGTCGCCCGCGTCGCCTTGCGCGGCCTTGCACGCATAGCGGTAGGCCTCCGCCAGGTCCTTGGGCTGCGCCGCATCCAGGTACACGTCGTAAAAGCGCTGGATGTAGCGCGCGCAGGATTCTTCCTCGACCTGCCAACGAAAGGCCAGCACGCCGGCCGCGCCCGCGCGCATGACCTCCAGCGCGGTGCGCACCGACGCGCCGCTGCACGAAGACAGCACCAGCAGCTTGCATTTGCCCGCCTCCATCCACTGGCCGATCAGCCGGATCGACAACTGCCAGGCCTCGCCGTCTTCGCCGGGCAGCACCAGCATCGTGCTTTCGCCTTCCGAGACCGAATGGCCGGCGAAGTGGAAGATGTCGTAGTTGCCCGTGCACAGACGCGCTTCGATGCGGCGTTGCAGGTCCGCGCCCACGAGCCCCGCTTCATCGGCGGCGCGCACGTGGTCGATGATCAGGTGCCCCGGCGCGCGCGCGGCCAGTTCCGCAAGGTGCTCGCGCTCCTTGGCCACGGATTGCAGCGGCCCGAACTCCATCGCCGGCAGCGCGGGCCCGCCGTCCTCGCGCCGGAAGGTGACGGTGCCGAACACCGAGCTGGCGTCCATGAACAGCATCCGCACCGGCTGGCCGGGCGTGCGCGCGTCCGGCTCCCAGCGCGGCGCGGGCGCCGTGCCGTCCAGATGCAGACGCCGCGCCATCGGCAGTTCCAGGCACAGGTAACGGCCGCTGTCGGCGCCGAACTCGCGGCCCATCTCAAAGGGCAGGTTGAACAGGCGCGACACCTCCTGGCTGGCCAGGTTGAATTCGAAGCGCAGGTCCAGTCCCGCGAAGGCCCCCGCGCCCGGCGACACTTCCTCGTCGCGCGCGCGCTGGATCAGCTTGGCGACCGGCGCGCCCAGACTATGGGTGACCATGGCGCTGAAGACGTCCTCGCCCACGCCGCTCAGGTCTTTCAGCCATTGGGGCGCCTTGGTCTCGCCCAGATAGGGACTGAAGGTCTCGATACGGCCCACCAGCGCCGAGATGCGGTCGCGCTCCTTGTACGGCATGTCCTGAGACGAATACTCGTGGCGCCCCATCTGGATGCGGTAGGTGATCGAGTGCTCGCCCACGCGAATGATCAGCCGCCGCCGGCGCTTGGGCGCAAGCGGCGTCAGGCAGGTGAGCACGGTGGCGACTTCCGCGCCGCTGTTGACGTTTGCCTTCGCATCGTTGGTCCACATGAAGACCTGGGGACGTTCCAGCACATAGCGCTGCACCAGTTCGGGCGGGTCGACCGCCAGCACCAGCAGCGGGACCGTCGAGCGCGCGGCGATCCATTCCAGCAGTTCCACGGCTGCCGCGCCGGGCTTGCCGCGTTTGCTGGCCGTGGAGCCGAGCCGGGCGTCGATGATGACGAGCCGGGGTTCGATGCGGGGCGTGGACATGTCCCACGATTCGAGCTGCGTCTTGGCGCTTTCCAGCGACGTGCGGCGGCGCAGCTCCGCGCCGACGAACGGTGCAATCGCGGGATACTGCTGCACAAGGCGATGCAACTGGGCAAGGTTGTTGGCCCAGTCGTCCTCGTGCTCGTCGTTCATGCTGGCCAGCAGAATGAAATTCGGTCCGGCGGCGTCGTGTTCCATGATGGCGATTCCATGATCCCGATGGCCTAGCCGGCCCGCAGCGGCAGGATCAGCGTGAACGCGCGCCACGGCGGCGTGACGGACTCGTAGGCCTGCGGCGGCGCATCCGATAGCGGCGGGTCGGTGACAAGCGCGCCGCCGTGGTCGATCACCGTTTCCTGGATCTGCGTGATGGCGATGCTGGCGCCGTCGTGCGCCGCGCGTTCGGCGTTGAGCAGCGCATCGTCGGGCACGGCGTGCACCGGCGGGTCGGACTCCCACACTTGCGCCTCGCTCAGGCCGAAGCGGATCTCGCAGCCGTCCGGCCCGGTGTCCAGGTCGACCGTGACGCGGGCGTCGTCCGCGTTGCGGCAGCGCAGCAGGTAATCGATCATCGACCGGAAGGCCGCAGCCAGCGCCTGCGCATCGCCGGACACGGTCGGGCCGTCGCGCGAGGCCGTGTGGTTCGTGAACGCGATCCGGCGCTGATCGCGCGCAGGCAAGGCGGTCACCACCTCCTGTAGGCGCGCGCCCAGTTCGACATCGCTGTGCGTGGCGCGCGTGCGGCGCCGCGATTCGCTGGCGCCGGCCAGCCGCTCGAACGTGATGTCGGCCTTGCCGATCTCGGCCACGATGCGTTGGCTCAGGTCCTGCGCCTGTGCCGCAACAACATCTGCCGGCGTGCCCTGGCGGGCGTCGTCGTGCAGCAGGACCGTCTGCGACGTCAGGCTGCACGCCAGCGACAACGAGGTGCGCGTCTGCCGGGCCACTTCGGCCACGGTCTCGCGCAGATAACGCAGGTCGCGCGCCCAGCCCAGATCCGCAATGTCGGTAAAGAACCAGATCGACATGTCCAGACTGGGATCCAGGTCGGTCCGTGTCGCCAGCACGGAGCGCGGCTGGCCGGTGCTGTCCAGCAGCTCGATGCGCTCGCGCTTGACGGTAAAGGTGGAGGTCAAGACGCCCAGCGTCGCCTCGTCGCCCGCGATGGCGTAGTCGGTGATCGACGGCGATTCGGTCAAGGTGCGCCCGCGCCGCGGTTCCGCGCCCAGCATGTCGGTCGCCACGCGGTTCATCTCGATGACGGCGCCCTCGCGTCCCACAAACACCACGGCCTGCTCGGTTTCCGCCATGAGGCTTTGCTTGGTCTGGCTGAGCAGATGCTGGGCCAGGCCTTCTTCCAGCGACGCGATGATCTGCATCAGGTCGTCGATATCCGGTCCCTTGAACGCATGCGAAACCGAGGACTCCACGTCCAGCAGCCACCGTATCCGGCCGTTCAGATGGATGGGCACGGTCATGGCCGAGCGCAGCGGCCGCTTCGGGCCGCCATAGCCGTGCTGCGCGTAAATGGGATTGCCGATATCGTCCACCGCCAGCAGGCAACCCTGCGCCAGCGTGGCGCCCAGCATGCCCTTGTCGGTGGGTTGTTTGTAATCGGCGGGCAGCGCGTACGCCGGCGCCAGGCTGTGCTGCGTGACGACCTCGAACCGGTTGTCCTGGCGGTTGACGCGATACAGCGCCACATGTTCCCACGAGAAGTGCTGCGAGAGCTGGGCGATGATCTCGTCGGCGGCGTGGCGCAGCGAGGCGGCGGCCATCACCTTGCGCCGCAGGGAATCCGCGAACTCGGCGCGCTCGTCGTCGCGTTCCTTTTCAAAGCGCATCAGCACGGGCTCAAGGTCCAGGGTGCGCAGCATCTCCAGATGCCGCTCGCCATACGCGCCCGGCTGCCGCGAGCACAGGCTGAGCGCCGAGCTGTAGCCGTCCGCGCGCGTTACGGGCAGCGTGACCGAGGCCTCGATGCCCAGGTCCTGGTAGCAGCGCACGATCTCGTTGCCGGGCTCGGGCATGTTCTCGCGGACGAACGCGCCGATCTCGTCGACCCACGTCCGGCCGGAATCCAGGAACGCACGTATCGTGGGCGGCAGGTCCATCCAGCGTGCGGGCCACAGTTCCACGCCTTCCGGGCGCACGGCGATCGCGCGAAACAGTGACACGTCGTTGCCGTAGATGCCGAACACCGCGTGTTCGAACGGGATGAGGCGCCGAATCTGTTCCAGGATGCGGTCCAGCTTCGCGCGCCAGCCGCCAATCGCCGGGTCCAGCGCGATGCGCCGGATTTCGTCGCGCGCGGACTCCAGCGTGCGCGACTGGATCACGGCGATCACGCCCAGCAGCTGGCCGTTGGGCGCGGGATCGGGCGTCATGACCAGCTCGAACTGCCGGTCGGCGTCGTCCGGAACGGGGATGGCAATGGTCACGGCGACCATGGCATCGCCTTCCGTGTCCTCGATGCAGCGCAGGATGGCGCGCTGCACCGGTCCGCCGTCGGACGGCCGGAAATGCGCCGCCAGCCGGGTGCCGCACAGCGCGTCGCGCGGCAGGCCCAGCGTGCGCGCCGCCTCGGGGTTGGCAAAGCGGATCACGCCCTGAAGGTCCAGGCGGAACACCGCGTAGGGCGTGCGCTCGAATCGGTGGGCTTCGGCGTCGCGGAACGGCGAGCCGTCATTGACCAGCACGATGAGTTCGCCGCTGTCCAGCGTGCACAGCGGGATGAGCTGCGCGGGCACGCGCGCGCCGCCAGGGCGCCGATACACGACGTCAACGGCGCCGTCGCCCATGCGCAGCGGTTTGGCAAGGCCGTAGACCTGGCTGACGTGGCGGCCGACGAGCGCATCGCGCGCCAGCGGCAGGACGCTGCTGGCCGCCACGATCTCGCCGGTGGCGGCCAGCACGAGGCAAGGCACGCCGACCTGGGACAGCACGCGCGCAACCTCCGCGGGCTCGCCAAACAGGGAAAACTCGCGCAGCGCCGCGTCCCGGGGAAGCGCCGGGGCGTCGCGATAGGGTTCCATCTCTGTCATGACAAGACCTCTTCACCCGCGGTCACCGCTTGATGAACGCGATGACCTGCTGTTGCGTGCCCTTGTCGTTGTCGAATCCGCCGTGCGTGCTGGACGCCACCGGCGCCACGCGGGCGGTGGCGGACGGGCTGCCGGCCGGCGAGACGTGGACCGCATCGCACGGAATGGCGGCCTCGCGAAAGTAGCGTTCCATGCCGAGCAGCGGCGTGGTGGTGCCGCCCTCGAACGATTCGCTGACCAGGTACAGCAGCGAACGGCGATAGGGGCCGCAGGTCGGGTCGTCTTCTTCGGCGCGATCCGACAGATGGAATTGCTGATAGCGCTTCACGCGGCTGCCCAGGTGCGGCACGACCAGGTCCTGGAAGGTCTTCATCGTGACGGCAGGCGCCATCAGGCTCAGCGATTCCAGCTCCCCGCCGTCCGCGGTCAGGCGCTTGACGAAGTGGCTGGCGACGATGGCGCCCGCCGAATGGCCCACGATGTGCAGGCGCACGCGGCCGCGCGCGACGTGCGTTTTGAAATGCTTGTACAGCAGGATCATCGCGGCTTCTTCGCCGCCATTGATGGCCGGCTCGCTCATGGCTTCGGCGTTCTGCTTCATCTCGCCCCAGATCACCGTGCCGGGGCGCGCCAGCCACCGCTCAAGCCGCTGGTTCCACCAGCGTTCCAGCCGCTCGCCGATGCCGCCGGTGGTGCGCGGCACGTCGCTCGCCGCGTCGCGGATGATGTTCTTCACGGTGCTGATGAAGTCCGTTTCCCACATCAGGAAGACGGGGAAGATCTGGTTGTCGTACAGCAGCGGAATCCATTCGGCGGCGGCCTCGGCCGCGTCGTTCTCGCCGACCAGGCCGCCATGCGCGTAGACGCAGACATCCATCGGTTTGTCTTTCAGATTCCAGCGTTCGCGCGCCGCGCCCATGTGCACATCCACGATGGCGCGAAGATCGTCCTGTGTGGTGCGAAAGGCCCCGCTATTGCTGAGCTTGCCGTTGTTGCCGACATTGACGATGAAGGGCGTAAGCTCGCGGTCGCGCAGCACCTTGCCCGCCGCCAGCGTCACCTTCTGACCTTCCGTACGCAGGCTGATGCTGTTGGCGATCCGTTCGTGCTCGTGCGTGACCACGCCCAGCTGCACGACCCAGCAGTCCATCGCGTTGCGCAGCCAGTCGTCATAGGTCAGCACGGCCATGCCATGCGTGCCCCATTCCTCGCCCCACGAGTTCTGGATCAGAAAGCCGTCCTGCGTGTAGCCGACGATGACGAAGGCGTGGCCCTGCATCGCCATGTCCTGGCCGGTGGTCGGAATGACCCAGAACGGCCGGGTGACGGGCGTGGGCTCGTCGTCGTGCGGCGTGACGCCGTGGCCGTCGTCCCAGCCGTCGTGGCAGCCCGCGCTGGCGTACAGAATGCCGACCTCGTTCAGCGCGGCGTGCATTTCCACGATGCTGCGCGTGTCGATCCGGTAGTAGGCGCCCAACGGCCGCTTCACGGCGTCCAGCCACCAGTCGTCTTCGGGGCGCTTGGCGGCAGGCGGCATGTCGATGGTGGGGAACAGACCCTGCGCGCAGGCGCCGTGCCGGAACCAGCCCTTCAACGCGCCGCGCAGGCTGGAACCGCTGTCGTCGACCGATCCCGGAAACTCGTCGTAGCGCCGCGCCATGGAATACAGCATGTAGGGCGAGATTGCGGGGCGCGTGTCTCGCTCGGACTTGCGCAGCAGGTATTCGACCACCGTGGACAGCGCAAACCCCGTGCAGGCCGACGTTTCGCCCTGGTGCTTTACCGTCAGTCCCATCACGGGAATCATCTCTGCCTTGGGCGTGACGGAGATGTTCGGCCGGAACAGGATGTCGCGCGCGTCGAAGGCATCGGGCTTGGCGGATCGTTCAAAGAGCCGCGCGGCGGGGGCGTCATCCTGTTTGCGGCGCTTGCGGGTCTTCGCGGGCGGATCGTCAGGCGCCGAAGCGGACGCTTGCGCCACGCGCTTGGGCTTCTTCTTTGCCGCGGGCTTGGCCGCCGTGCGCGCTGCCGCCTTTCGGGTCGCCATGTCGTTCTCCCAATGCCGGCGGCCGGCTAGGACGCCAGCTTCAAGCTGGCGATGTAGCGCGGCGCGTCGGCGGCCAGCTTGGCCTGCACGTCGTCGCGCAGCTGTTCATACAGGGCGGCGTTCAGCGTCAGGCGCTGCGCGCAGGCCCAGAAATTCACCTGGCGCGCGCCCCACTGCGCAAACAGGAAACGCTTGCGGCTGTCCACGGCGCGAAAGTAGTAGGCGCCCAGCGCCATCGACAGCCCGCCGCCGCGATCGCGCTGCACCGCGCCCAACTGGAAGTTGCCGCCCGACTGCGACGACGCGTGAAAGTCGAAGAGCTTCACGGTGTCGTCGTCTTCGCCCAGCTGGCCCAGCGCGGTCACGGCCTGGTCCAGCACCGCCAGCTGATCGCGCCGCGCGACGGCCAGCAGCAGGTCGACGGCCACCTGGTCCATGCGGAACTCGCGCTCGTCTTCCTCGTGATGGGTGAAACTCATCTGCCCGCTGGTCCACCCCAGGTTCTCCAGCACTTCCACGTAGGTCTGATACCAGGCCTGCGCCTGCGTGAATCTGTCGTGCGCGGCGCTGGCCGCGCGTTGCGCCAGCTGCAGCGAATACAGCACGTCGCCGCGTTCCTGCTCCTGCAGGCCTGCCGCAAACGACAGCACGCTGCCGGCGTTGATGCTGGCCTGCGGCGTCTGCCGGGCGGTCTTGCCCGCAGCGCCGGCACGCAAGACGGCGCCAGAACGCTTGGCGGACGCGCGCCGCCGCGCGACGGGCATACCGGGCGGCTCTAGGGTCTGCACCGCCAGGTCGTTGAGGTAGCCGTGGATACCAACCGCGTTGACGCCGTGGTCCGGCATGGTCGAGGTGGGCGCGGCGCTTTTGGATGCAAGGCGCGCGGCCGGAAGCGGCGGCGGGGCGGGCGATACCAGCGCGCCGTCCTCGGAAAACGTGGCGGCCAGGATGAAGTCCGCTTCCGCCGCGGAATAAGCGGGATCCCAATGCGAGTTTTCGGGAACGTGGCAGTGGCCGAAATGCCCGCTGGCCGAATCCCAGGTGGCGGGGTCGCGGTTGTGGCCGCCGGGATCCTTGCCGTTCTTGGCAGGCAAGGGGCGGCCGGACGGCCACTTGCGCGGGATGCCGTGCTGTTCCTCGATCCAGCGGCACAGGCGCGCCACGTTGGTCAGCGCGCGGCTGTCCTTGGGTAGATGCGCGAATCCCACCAGCTCGATCTGCACTGCCGAATCGCGGTTGGTCTGCACGCCGCCCGCATCATTGCGCAGCGCCCGCGCGCCTTCGGCGGTGTCGACGTGCTGGAAGATGGTGGTGGCGTCGACCGTGAAGTGGGGGTCGGAGCGGTTGCGGCGGAACGCGTCCATCGCACCCTGCGCGGTGCTGCCCTCGGTGGTGTGATGGACGATCTTGAAGGGGCCGCCAAGATGAGGCCCGCACGAACCCGATATGGGCCGCCACGTCGCGAATGGACATCGTGCCATCGATGGTCTCCTGGGAACGGGCGCGGGTGTTCTTGGCAAGACGACATGACGACGATGATGCGGCGCCCATTGCAGGGATATATATGCGGACCTCATCCGCCTTGCTAGTAGCCGAAAGTATTAATCCTTGAATTTGCAATGGTGCTTACGCATCATCCGGCCCCGCTTGCACTCCTCCAGAGGGATGAGACGCGGCGGCCGGGACGCATGCTGCGGCGTTCAGGCTGCTTTCTGAATCCGCACCGGAATCGACTTGTAGCTGGGCGTGCCGCTTGCCGAGTCCTGGTAATCCAATGGGCACAGGTTGTTGGCTTCCGGGTAATAGGCGCCGACCGAGCCCGCCGCGATGTCATGCTGGATCGCCGTCAGCCGCAGCCGGCGGTGCGTCTGGCCTGGCAGGCTGGTGACGATGTCGACCTCGTCGCCGTGCGCAATGCCGTAGCGCGCCAGGTCGGCGGCATTCATGAACAGCACGTCCCGCCGGCCGAACACGCCGCGATAGCGGTCATCCATGCCGTAGATCGTGGTGTTGTACTGGTCGTGGCTGCGCAGCGTGGTGAGCCGCAGGATGTTGCCTTCGACGATGTCCGGATCTTCACGCAAACCCGCGAACGGAATGAACTCCGCCTTGCCCGACGCCGTCTTCCAGATGCGCTCGGTGGGCGGCAGCGGCAGCCGGAAGCCGCCGGGGATGCGGATTCGTGCGTTGTAGTCGCGGAAATCCGGGTAGATCTTTTCGATCAGGTCGCGGATGCGGTCATAGTCTTCGATCAGGTGCGCCCAGTTGACGCGGCTGCTCCGCAGGGTCGCCTGCGCCATGCCGGCGATGATGGCCGGTTCCGAACGCAGGTGCGGTGAGGCAGGCGCCAGCTTGCCGCGCGAGGCATGCACCATCGACATCGAATCCTCGACCGTGACCGATTGCGCGCCGCCGGCCTGGACGTCGCTCTCCGTGCGGCCCAGCACCGGCAGGATGATCGATGCCTTGCCGATCAACAGGTGCGAGCGGTTCAGCTTGGTGTTCAGATGCACCGCCAGATCCAGTTGCCGCATGCCGCGCTCGCAGGCCTCGGTGTCGGGCAGCGCGATCGCGAAGTTGCCGCCCAGGCAGATCAACGCCTTGGCGCGGCCCGCGGCCATCGCCTTCATGGCTTCGACTGCATCATGGCCGGTGCGGTTGGGAGGCCGGAAGCCAAAGGTCTGCTCGACGTGGTCGAACATGGTGTTGTCGATCTTTTCGGTGATGCCCACCGTGCGGTTGCCCTGCACGTTCGAATGCCCGCGCAGGGGACAGATGCCCGCGCCCGGCTTGCCGAAGTTGCCGCGCATCAAGAGCAGCGCGGCGATCTGCTGCACGTTGCTCGTGCCTTTTTCGTGCTGGGTGATGCCCATGCCGTAGGTGACGATGGTGGCGTTGGCGCGCGCATAGGCCTCAGCCACCAGCTCCAGGTCGCGCCGGCGCAGGCCGCTGGCCTGTTCGATGTCGGTCCAGCTCGTGGCGTCCAGGTCCTGCGCGAAGGCCTCGTAGCCGTTGGTGTGCCGCGCGATGAATTCGTGGTCCAGCGTGTTGCGCCCGTCGCGGTCCGCGTCCATCAGCGCCTTCATGATGCCCTTGAGCGCGGCGGCATCGCCGCCGACCTTGACCTGGTAGTACGTGGAGGCGATGGCCGTGGAGCCGAAGGTGCCCATCTCGATCGGGTCCTGCGGATCGGCAAAGCGCTCCAGCGAACGCTCGCGCAGCGGGTTGAACACGATGATGGGCACGCCGCGGCGCGCGCATTCATGCAGGGTGCCCATCATGCGCGGATGGTTGGTGCCGGGGTTGTGCCCCATCGAGATGATGAGGTCGCACTTGTCGAAGTCGTCCAGCGACACCGTGCCCTTGCCGATGCCGATGGCCTTGGGCAGTCCGACGCTGGTGGCCTCGTGGCACATGTTGGAGCAATCGGGGAAATTGTTGGTGCCGAATTCGCGCGCGTACAGGCTGAAGAGGAACGCGGCTTCGTTGGACGCGCGGCCCGACGTATAGAACTCGGCCATGTCCGGGTCCGGCAGGCTGGCCAGCGTCTGGCCGATGCGCGCGAACGCGGCGTCCCATTCGATGGGTTGATAGGTGTCGCTGGCAGCGTCGTACGCCAGCGGATGGGTCAGACGGCCTGCGTTCTCCAGGTCGTGATCGGTCCAGGTCAGCAGTTCGGTCACCGTGTGCGCCGCAAAGAATTCGGGCGTGACGCGCTTGCGGGTGGCTTCCCAGGTGACGGCCTTTGCGCCGTTTTCGCAGAACTGAAACGTGGACGTATGCGCCTTGTCGGGCCAGGCGCAGCCGGGGCAATCGAAGCCGTCGGGCTTGTTGGTGCGCAAGAGCAGCACGGGCGCCTCGGCAATGCGCATCTGGTTGGCCACCGCCTGCGCGGTCGCCTTCAACGCGCCCCAACCGCCCGCCGGGGCGTCGTAGCGGTGGATGCCAGTGGGTTTGCCTTGGGACATGCGGATCTCCGGATTTCAGGAAGCAGTGCGCGCGGCGGCGGGGGCGTCGGCAAGCCGCGCGCCGCGGGCGGCGAAATAGCGGCTGGTCAGCACCGAGCCGGCCACGGCCACGATGATGGGGACAAGAAAGGCCTGGTCGACCCGGGTGAATTCCAGGATCAGCACCACCGCGGTGAGCGGCATGCGCATCGACGAGGCCAGGAAGGCGGCCGCGCCCACCACGGCAAACGCGCCGGGCGGCGAATCAGGCCAGGCCAGGCTCCACAGGCCGCCCAACACGACGGCCATTGATGCGCCGACGGCGATGGCGGGGGTGAGCAGACCGCCCTCCGCGCCCGCGCGCAGCGTGCAGGCGACGACAACCACCTTCATCACGGCCAGCGTGGCGGCCAGGGCGATGGTCAGCTCGTTGTCGAAACTCAGTTGCGCCGGCCCTTTGCCGTTGCCCAGCAGCGCGGGCAGATAGATCGCGAGCAGGCCGATCAGCGTGAAGTTGACCAGGCAGGCCACGGGCAATTGCCAGCCCCGGGCGGCCTGGGCGCGCGCCGCGGCGGTCAGCCGCTGCCAGCCGTGGGCCGCGCATCCGAACAGCGGCCCGGCGGCGATCGCCCAAACCACGAGGCTTGCGTTGATCTGCATGGCGGGTACGGCGT
>NZ_DIEJ01000097.1:0-25198 GCF_002418565.1 Achromobacter sp. UBA5777
CTTGGCCAGCACGGTGTTGCCCGCCGCCAGCGCGGCCGCGACTTGACCGGTGAAGATAGCCAGCGGGAAGTTCCACGGGCTGATGCACAGCACGGTGCCCAGCGGTCGGTGCGTGTCGTTGCTGAACTCCTGCTCGGCCTGGTCGGCGTAATAACGCAGGAAGTCCACGGCCTCGCGCACTTCCGCGATGGCGTTCGGCAGCGATTTGCCGGCTTCGCGCACGATGAGGCCCAGCAGGGTCTGCATCTGTTCTTCCAGCAACTGCGCCGCGCGGCGCAGGCACTGGGCGCGCTCGGCGACCGGCGTGGACTGCCAGATCGGCGCGGCATTGGCGGCGGCGCGCAGGGCGACTTCGGCGTCGGCCGAATCGGCTTCGATGACATGGCCAACCACGTCACGCAGATTCGCCGGGTTGCGCACTTCGATTGCCTTGGCGGCATCCCAGTGTTCGCCGCCCTCGCCCAGCATGGGACCGGCGCGCCACGGCGTGCCGGCGCTGGCCAGGAGGGCCGCCGACAGCGAGCCCAGGCGATGTTCGTTGCTGAGGTCCAGACCCGCCGAGTTGGCGCGGGCGCCGTCCTGCGGATTGCCGTAAAGCTCGCGCGGCAGCGGAATCTTCTCGTGCGGGGCGCCCAGCGGCGTGATGCGCGAGGCGGCTTCCACCGGGTCGGCGACCAGCGTTTCGACCGGGATTGTCTCATCGCCGATGAGGTTCACGAACGAGGTATTGGCGCCGTTTTCCAGCAGGCGGCGCACCAGGTACGCCAGCAGCGTTTCGTGCGTACCGACCGGCGCGTAGATGCGGCACGGACGGTTGAGCTTGCCCTGGGTCAGCGGGCCGACCACTTCTTCGTACAGCGGCTCGCCCATGCCGTGCAGGCACTGGAACTCGTATTGACCGGGGTAGTAGTTCTGGCCGGCAAGCTGATAGATGGCTGCCAGCGTGTAGGCGTTGTGCGTAGCAAATTGCGGGTACACGGCTTCGGGCGCGGCCAGCAGCTTGCGGGCGCAGGCAATGTACGCCACGTCCGTGTACAGCTTGCGGGTGTAGACCGGATAGCCTTCCAGACCGTCGACCTGGGCGCGCTTGATTTCGCTGTCCCAGTACGCGCCTTTGACCAGGCGCACCATCACGCGGTGACGGCTGCGGCGGGCCAGGTCGATCACGTAATCGATGACGAACGGCGCGCGCTTCTGGTAAGCCTGGATGACGAAGCCGATGCCGCTCCAGCCTTCGAGTTCCGGCGTGAAGCACAGCGCTTCCAGCAGGTCCAGCGAGATCTCCAGACGGTCGGCCTCTTCGGCGTCGATGTTCAGGCCGATGTCGTAGCTGCGCGCCAGGATGGTCAGCGCCTTCACGCGCGGCAGCAGTTCCGCCATGACGCGTTCGCGCTGGCCGCGCGAATAACGCGGATGCAGGGCGGACAGCTTGATCGAGATGCCGGGGCCTTCGTAGATGCCGCGGCCCGCGGCGGCCTTGCCGATCGCGTGGATGGCTTGCTCATACGACGCGTAGTAGCGCTCGGCGTCTTCGGCCGTGGTCGCCGCTTCGCCGAGCATGTCGTACGAATAGCGGAAACCGCGCGATTCCATCTTGCGGTTGTTGGCCAGGGCTTCGGAAATCGTCTGGCCGGACACGAATTGTTCGCCCATCATGCGCATGGCCATGTTCACGCCCTTGCGCACCAGCGGCTCGCCGCCCTTGCCGATCAGGCGCGTCAGTGCCTTGGACAGCGACTGCTCGCTGCTCACGGCCACCAGCTTGCCGGTGATCATCAGCCCCCAGGTGGCGGCGTTGACGAACAGCGACTGCGAACCGCCCATGTGCGACTTCCAGTCGCCGCGGGCGACCTTGTCGCGGATCAGCGCGTCGCGTGTGGCGCGGTCGGGAATGCGCAGCAGCGCTTCAGCCAGACACATCAACGCCACGCCTTCCTGGCTGGACAGGGAGAATTCCTGGATCAGGCCTTCGACCCCGCCACCGGTGCGCTTGCCGCGCAGCTTCTTGACCAGGCCGGCCGCCATCGCGTGCACCTTTTCCAGGTTGGGCACGCGGGCCTGGCCCAGCAGCAGCGGCACGCACTCGGGTTCTGGCCGGCGATAGGCCGCCGTGATGGCGGCGCGCAGCACGGATTGCGGCTGCACGTCCTGACCGAACTCGTAGAACGGCGGGGTGGGCGCGGCATGGGATTCGGCCGCATCCTCTTCGCCCGCGGCATCCGCGCTCAGGTGGGACATCTCGGCGGGCAGATGGCCGCGCTCGATCTTGTCCAGATAGGACAGGATCGCCTGCTTATGCAACCAATGCGGCGTGCAGTTGAGCTTGGTGGCGGCGGCTTTCAGGCGGTCGCGGAGTGCGTCGTCGACTTTGACGCCGAGGGTCGTGCTGGCCATAAGAGATTGCTTCCTGTCGCATGGCAAAGGTGTAACTGGGCCCGGACGGGACCCAGTATGGGTAGGACCGTATGCTAGACAGGTTGCAACCGCGTTTGTATTAAGGTTAACCCTAGGTTGAATCCAGTTAACCGCTTGAGATCGCGAGGTTTATGACCGAAAACCCGGGGCGGATCATTCCTTCAGCGCGGAACATCCCATCATCTGGACCGAGCCGGAACCCGCCGGATTCTGGCCGCGAATGGCGGCCGCCATGACGCCCGCCAGGCTAACCACCGCGCGCTGCTGCGCCGCAATCAGGCTGCCGACGGCCTCGTCCGGCACGTTTTCGGTGACGACGCTGCGGCACAGAAGGCCCCTGCCCTTCGTGTCGACGGGCCGTACCCGCCAGGTGGCATCCAGTTGCGCCATGCTGCCCGACACCATCTCGAAGCGTTGCACGTCGGTCTGGATGCGCCAGATCGGCGCCCCCGGCCCCGGCTTGACCATCTGCACGTCGAGTGCGCCAAGGTCACGCTTGAGCGCATCGGACAAGGCATTACGCAATTCGTCGCCCAGCGGCGAGCTCCAGCGTTCGGAATACAAGGCGGAAATGCTGCCGTCGCCGGTGCGGACCATCAGCTGCGGCTGGTCGGCCTGCGTGGATAGCGTGACGGGCTGCACCTCGATCAGGAACGAGGCGGAACCCGGCGCCGCGGCGGGCGCACCCGAGCGCTCGGGCGTCTGCAGCGTGTAGTAGTGGACGGGCGGCGACGACCCGCACGCGGCCAGCGCGCCGGACAGCGCCAGCACGGCCAGCGCAGCGCGGGCGCGTTTGCTGCGGGACGGGGTTGCGAAGCAAGAGAGTCGGCTTTTCATGAGCGTCTAGTTCCTGACTGGGCCGGCGCCCGGGATGGGGTCTTCGCCTCTGCCGCGCAGCAGGGCTTCGGGATTCGATTGCAGGAAGTCGGCCAGCGCGCGCAGCGAACGCGCCGCGCGGCTCAGTTCCTGCATCGCCCGCTCGGTGTTGACCGGCAGCGAGGCGTCAGAGGCCAGCAGCGAGTTGATGTTCGCCATCGAGTCCTTGGCCGCCTTGAGCGCCTTCTGGGCCTCGGGCGCCACCTGCTTGTCCAGGCGGTTCATCAGCTTGGACGTGCTGGCCAGCGTGGCGCGCAGGTCCTCGCCGATCTTGTCGAACGGAATCTTCTCGATCTTGGTGACGATGTTGGTGACCTGCTGCTGGAGCTGATCCAGGTTGCCCGGCACCGTCGGGATGATCGCCGGTTCCGACATCTCGAATTCAACCGGCTTGGCGTTCGGCACGTTGTCCAGCACCACGTACAGCTGGCCGGTCAGCAAGTTGGCCGTGCGCAGTTGGGCGCGCAGCCCATGCTTGATCATCACGCCCAGCAAGCGGCCGCCTGCCACGTCGCCTTCCTTGATCGCACGCTCGCGGACTTCTTCGTAGACGCGGCCCAGCCGTTCCGGATACAGGGTCGCATCCACCAGCGAATAGAAGCGCTTGGTGGCGGGATCGAAGTCCAGCGTGATCTGCGTGACGTCGCCCAGCGTGATGCCATTGAAGTCGATCGGTGCACCCACGGTCAGGCCGCGGATCGACTGGTCAAAGCGCATGCGGATCGGGAAGGCCTCGCCGTCAGGATTGGCCTTAGCTGCGGCCTCGGTGGCGTACAGGTCGAACTCGGTGTCGGCCTTGGCCGCCGCATCGCCGTCGCGGGCGTTCTGCACGGTTGCGAACGCCACGCCGCCCACCGCCATGGAGACGAGCGACTGCGTGCGCACCTTCAGGCCATCGGCATTGACGCTGAAGTCCACGCCGCTGGCGTTCCAGAAGCGGGTGCCGTTGGTGACGAATTTGTCGTTGGGCGCATCGACGAACACCTCGACATTCACGGCGCTGCCGTTCTCGTCCAGGGCATAGCCGATCACCCGGCCCACGTTGATGCGGCGGTAGTAGACGGGCGAGCCGATATCCAGAGAGCCCAGGTCCGACGCCTTGAGCATGAACCGCTTGCCCGCGCGGTCGTGGGTCACGGCGGGCGGGGTTTCCAGACCTTCGAAAGACAGCTTCGTGGCGCGGTTGCTGTTGTCCTTGCCCTCTTCCGCGTCCACGCCGATATAGGCGCCCGACAGCAGAGTGCCCAGGCCCGACACGCCGCTTACGTCCAGCCTCGGCCGCACCACCCAGAAGTTGGTGCCTTCGCGCGCCAGGTCGGAGACCTGCTTGGACAGCTCGGCTTTCACGACCACCTTGCTGCGGTCGGCATTGAAACCGATGGATTTGACCGTGCCGATGTTCACGTCCTTGTAGCGAAGCTGGGTCTTGCCCACTTCCAGGCCTTCGGCAGTATTGAAAGAGATGGAAATGTCGGGTCCGGCCTGCATCCAGGTTCGCACGACCAGCGACAGGCCCATCAATGCGGCCACGACAGGGACCAGCCAGATCCAGGAGATCCGGCTTTTTTTCTTGCGCGAGATCGCGGGCGACGCGAATTTCTCTTCACCAGATCCGGGGGCTTGCTCGGACATCTACTTTTTCCTTTTCTGAGCGGAAAACAACGGCGGGAGGCCTTTCCTAGCCCACTTGCTTGCCGGAGACGGACGCCGGCGCATGCCGGCCCTCCACCGGCGCTGATTCGATTTCGGTCTGACCTTCAAGGTCCCAGCTACGACGCAGGTCGAAGCTCATGGCAGCCAGCATGGTCAGGATGACAACCACGCCGAACGCGGCGGCGCCGGCACCGGCGCTGATTTCCATCAAGCCCTGAAAGTCGGCCAGGGCCGCCAGCAATATAACGACAAATACATCCAGCATGGACCACTGGCCAATGAATTCAACCATCTGATACAACCGCGTACGCGCCCCCAGATTGGTTGTGCTACGCCATTGTTCTGTAAGAAGCAGCAGGATCAGCGCCAGCAGTTTGGTCAGCGGCACCGCCACGCTGGCGATGAACACGATCAGCGCAATGTCCCACGAGCCCATCTGCCAGAGTTCCACCACGCCACCCAGAATGGTGTGCGCGCTGTCGCCCAGCAGCGAATTGACGTTCATGACCGGCAGCACATTCGCGGGAATGTAGAACACGACGGCCGCAAGCAGCAGCGCCCAGGTGCGCGCCACATGGTCGGGCTTGCGGTAATGCACCACCGCGTCGCAGCGCACGCAGTAATGATGCGCCTCGGGATCGGCGTCCTTCGGCAGCGCCTGCACCTGACCGCAGACGTGGCACCCGGTCAACACGACGTCGGGCCCGGCTTCGGGCACATGCACGGGCACCACCCCGACGGATTCGGCATACCGCCACAGCACGTGGGGCGACAGTTTGCCGAGCATCGTCAGCAGCACAGTCAGGATGCCGAACGCCGCCAGACCGATGCCAGGCGCCACCGCGGCCATCCCGGCCAGTTTCACGACCGCAACCAGCACGCCAAGCAGGAAAACCGGCACCATGCACCACGGCCGCAGCACACCCAAAAGGCGCATGGCGGCGTGGAAATCCGCGGGCTCGCGGCCGCGCGACAGCGGCCCCAGCACCCACAGCAGCACGATCAGCTGCAACAGTGGCAGCGCGAAGCCCGCCAGGCCGGTCATGATGGACACGACCCAATGGCCCTGACGCCAGGTAATGGAGATGGAATCCAGCAGGGAAGCTTCTTGGACCATGCCCTGCACGGACATCGAAGCGACCGGGTAGGCGTTGGCCACCCCGAAGACGATCAGGGCAGTGATGGCGAGCGCCAGCCAATTGGACAAAGTAAGCCCGCTGTAGCGCCAGAGCACGGCGCCGCAGCGGGCACAATTGGCGGTCTCGCCAGGTTCAAGCTGATGTCGGCGATAGATGCTTGCGCAATGTTCGCATTCGATCAGCGGCTGGCGGTCCGCGGTCATCAGTCGACGAGTTCGACTTCCTGCTTATCCGGCGCGTCCGACGAAGGCGGCTTGCCGCTATCGTCAAAGTCCAGCGTAACCTTGCCCGACTCGTCCAGATCCACCGTGACCGAACCGCCGTCGACCAGCTTGCCGAACAGCAGCTCGTCGGCCAGCGCGCGCCGGATGGTGTCCTGAATAAGACGTTGCATGGGACGCGCGCCCATGAGCGGATCGAACCCCTCCTTGGCAAGGTGTTCACGCAGGCGCGTGGTGAAAACGGCTTCCACGCGGCGCTCGTGCAACTGGTCTTCAAG
This sequence comes from Achromobacter sp. UBA5777, assembly GCF_002418565.1. Classification (NCBI taxonomy): domain Bacteria; kingdom Pseudomonadati; phylum Pseudomonadota; class Betaproteobacteria; order Burkholderiales; family Alcaligenaceae; genus Achromobacter; species Achromobacter sp. UBA5777. The sequence continues at coordinate 6,583 of NZ_DIEJ01000097.1, forward strand.
CTGCATGAGGAACTTGTCCACCACGCGCATGATGACCTCGTGGTCCAGCGCGGCAAAGGGAATGATCGCGTCCAGGCGGTTGCGGAATTCGGGCGTGAACATGCGGCGGATTTCCGCCATTTCGTCGCCCACCATCCGCGAGTTCGCAAAACCGATCGACGGACGGTTCAAGGTCTCGGCGCCCGCGTTGGTCGTCATGATGAGGATGACGTTGCGGAAGTCAGCCTTGCGGCCGTTGTTGTCGGTCAGCGTGCCGTGGTCCATGACCTGCAGCAGGATGTTGAACACATCCGGGTGCGCCTTTTCGATTTCGTCGAGCAGCAGCACGCAATGCGGCTGCTTGGTGATGGCCTCGGTAAGCAGGCCGCCCTGATCGAAACCCACGTATCCGGGCGGCGCGCCGATCAGGCGCGACACCGCGTGGCGCTCCATGTATTCGGACATGTCGAAGCGCAGCAGTTCGACACCCAGCGTGAACGCCAACTGGCGTGCGACTTCGGTCTTGCCGACGCCCGTGGGGCCCGACAGCAGGAAGGCGCCGATCGGCTTTTCCGGCTTGCCCAGGCCCGAGCGCGCCATCTTGATGGCGGCAGACAGCGCGTCGATGGCGCCATCCTGGCCGAACACCACCGTCTTCAAGTCGCGGTCCAGCGTGGCAAGCTTGCTGCGGTCGTCGTTGGAGACGGACTGCGGCGGAATGCGCGCGATCTTGGAAACGATGTTTTCGATGTCGACCTTGCCGATCACCTTCTTCTGGCGCGACCGCGGCAGCAGACGTTGCGCGGCGCCGGCCTCGTCAATCACGTCGATGGCCTTGTCCGGCAGGTGGCGGTCGTTGATGAAGCGCGCCGACAGTTCGGCGGCAGCCGACAGCGCCGCGGCCGAATAGCGCACGCTGTGGTGTTCTTCGAAGCGGCTTTTCAGGCCGCGAAGGATCTGCACGGTCTGTTCGATGCTGGGTTCGGGCACGTCGATCTTCTGGAACCGGCGCGACAGCGCGTGATCCTTTTCAAAGACGCCACGGTATTCGGTGTAGGTGGTTGCGCCGATGCACTTGAGCTGCCCCGACGACAACGCCGGCTTGAGCAGGTTGGAGGCATCCAGCGTGCCACCCGACGCCGAACCGGCACCGATCAGCGTGTGGATTTCGTCGATGAACAGGATCGCGTCGGGGTTACCGCGGATCTGCTTGAGCACGCCTTTCAGACGCTGTTCGAAATCGCCGCGGTACTTGGTGCCGGCCAGCAGCGCGCCCATATCCAGCGAATAGACCTGAGCGGCCTGCAGGACTTCGGGCACTTCGCCGCGCGTAATGCGCCAGGCCAGGCCTTCCGCGATGGCGGTCTTGCCCACGCCGGCCTCGCCCACCAGCAGCGGGTTGTTCTTGCGGCGGCGGCACAACACCTGAATGACGCGCTCGACTTCGTGCTCGCGGCCGATCAGGGGATCGATGCGGCCGGCCAGCGCGGCGGCGTTCAGGTCGGTGGCGTATTGATCCAGCGGCGACTGACGCGAGTCGCCCTGCTCTTCACCATTGGGCTGTTGCTCTTTCTGCACGGCGGCGGACTCCACCTGCGGCTGTTTGGTAATGCCATGGGACAGGAAATTGACCACGTCCAGGCGCGTGACGCCCTGCTGTTGCAGGTAGTACACGGCGTGCGAGTCCTTTTCGCCAAAAATGGCCACCAGCACGTTCGCGCCCGTCACGGGCTTCTTGCCCGTGCCGCCGGCCGAGACGTGCATGATCGCGCGCTGAATGACGCGCTGGAAACCCAACGTGGGCTGCGTGTCGACTTCGGCGCCGCTGGGGATCACCGGGGTGTTTTCCGATACGAACTGGCGCAGGTTGCGGCGCAGGTCGTCCAGATTGGCCGCGCAGGCGCGCAGGACCTCGACCGCCGAAGCGTTGTCGAGCAACGCCAACAGCAGGTGCTCGACGGTAATAAATTCGTGCCGGGCCGAACGGGCCTCGACGAAAGCCATATGCAGGCTGACTTCAAGCTCTTGAGAAATCACGCTTCCTCCGTAACGCATCGAAGCGGGCTAATACACGATTCATATTCTATGCCGATCATGGCGTAACGCCAGCGATTTCAAAAACCACGCTGTCGTGCCGGCCATGTGTATCCATGACGGTTAGCGTATACCGGCCGTCGTGCGCCAGCACCAAATTAAACGGATGACCCGCGGCGCCATGACTTGCGACACGACCATCGAGCATCCACCAGACTTCGCCTTCAGCGCCCTGGACGTCGACGTCCAGCGCAACTTGCCGCATGCCGGGCACGGGCCGCAGCACCGAGCCGTTGGCCACACCCCCGAGCCGAAGCGGTCCCTGGGTGGCATCGGCATAGCCGGCAAACGAGGGCGGCGCCGTTTCATTGAGCATCCAGGCCGCCCGCTGTTCGGGACACGCGCCCGAGGGCTCGCTACCCAGCCTGTAACCCAAGGGCCAGCATGTCACCACCGCCTGCACCGTTTCGGGCCTGACGCGGACCTGCTGGGCCCCTTCCGGCAATGCCGCCACGATGTCCTGCAGTAGCGGCGCCGCCACGTTCGCCCCAAAAAATCCTGGATTCGGCGTACCGTCGGGCCTGCCGACCCATACGCCGATCGTCCATCTGTCGGTCACGCCGACTGCCCAGGCGTCCCGGAATCCGAAACTGGTCCCGGTTTTCCAGGCCAGTTGCCGGCCAGGATTGCCCGACTGGTAAAACGGCCGGTCCGGGTGTCCACCACCTTCGAGGATGTCCCGGACGATCCAGGCCGCGCCAGGACTCATCATACGGGACTCGACAACCGGCTGCTCCGCCGTCAAGCGCGGCCGCCCCGATATGCCGTCCCGGGCCAGCGCACGATACGCGCCGACCAGTTCTTCCAATGTGGTGCCACCCCCGCCCAAAATCAAGCTGAGATTTGGCTCGGCACCTGCGGGCATTCGTAACTTCACGCCGCCCGTCAGCATAACCGAGGCAAAACTGGCCGGTCCGACCCGGTCCAGCAAATCCACCGCAGGCACGTTGAGCGACCGCTGCAACGCCTGCGCCACGCTGATCGGCCCGGCGAAGGCCGCCTGGAAATTCCCGGGGGCATAGCCGCCGAATGACATGGGCGCGTCGATCAGCAGGCTTTCCGAATGGATCAGGCCATCGTCCAGCGCCATTGCATACAGGAACGGCTTGAGCGTGGACCCAGGCGAGCGCCAGGCCTGCACCATGTCCACGTGGCCGAGCCGCTGGCGGTCACCGAACGCCAGCGTGCCGACATAGGCACGCGCCTGCAGGGTCTGGTTGTCGACCACCAGCAGGGCCGCCGAGGTGCGCTCGGGCAGCGTGGAGAAGTAGCTGGCCACGCGTTCTTCCAGGGTGCGCTGCAGGCCGATGTCGATACTGCTCTGAATGCGTGCCTGGCCCGGATGCGCCGAGTGCAGGCGCTGTGCCAGCAACGCGGCATGCAGCGGCGGCCGCAGCGAGCGTGCGACCACGTTCTCGATGCGCGCATCTTCCACTTCTTCCGCTGTCCACGCGCCCAGCTCGGCCATGCGTGACAGCACCTTGTCGCGTGCCTTCTGCGCCGCTTCCGGATGGCGGTCCGGGCGCAGCCGGCTCGGCGCCTGTGGCAGCACCGCCAGCAACGCCGCCTCGGCATGCGACAGCTGCGCCGCCGGCTTGCCCAGGTAGGCCCAGCTGGCCGCTTCCACGCCCTCGATGGTGCCGCCGTAGGGTGCGCGCTCCAGGTACAGGGCCAGGATCTGCTGCTTGCTCAGGTGCACTTCCAACTGCACCGCACGCAGCATCTGCTTGAGCTTGCCCCAGGGCGTGCGCGTATGCGGATCGAGGATGCGTGCGACCTGCATGGTCAAGGTCGAGCCACCGGACACGATGCGACCACCGCGCAGCAGCTGGCCACTGGCACGCAGGATCGCCAGCGGGTTGATGCCCGGATGGCGCCAGAACCAGCGGTCTTCGTAGGTCAGCAGCGCCTGCAGGTACAGCGGCGAGACGCTGTCGGTCGATGCCGGATAACGCCACACGCCCTCGGCGTCGGCGAACGCACGCAGCGGCGTGCCATCGGCAGCCACCACCAGAGTGCTGGTATCGCGTTGCTTCGGCAGCGGCGGCGGGAAGGCGAAATCCAGCACCAGCAGCAGTGCCAGCGTGGCCGCCGTACCCCAGCGCAGCCACGGCCACAGCGGCTGCAGCCGGCGGCGCAGGGCCGCCCGCCGGGTCGTCATCGTGTTCGTCATTGCAGCGTGCCGCATTGGAGCTTGCCAGCTGGACGGGCCGCGCCGTCGCGGCCCGTCCGCGCGGTCACGGCTGTACCACCGTGATCGTGGTCGGGTTGCTGCGGCCGACGCCGCGCAGCTGCGGCCGGTACATGTCCTCCACCAGCGGCGGCGGGACCGGGAAGGGACCCGGGGGCACCGCGCGCACCAGGTAGAACACGTTGGCCTTGCTGCCACGCGAGAGCTTCAGCGCGGCCACGTAGCGGTCGTCGCGGAATTCCTCGTGCTTGGTATCGGCGGCTTCCCCCCGGTCGCTGATGGTGATGCCATCGACCACCACGTCGGCCCACTGCTTGGCATCGCCCAGGTTGAAGTTCTCGATCTCCAGGCCGGCCGGCAGCAGGTCGGTCAGCAGTGCATCGGGCATCGTGGTGTCAGCGGTGACGGTGACGCGCACGATCAGGGCTTCGCCTTCCTTCAGCGGCCGCGGCGACCACGGCTTGCCATCGGTGCCGTAGTAGCTGCGCTCGACGCCCAGCACGCTGTTATCCGGTGCCGGCGCGCTGCGCGGGATACCGGCCACGTCGATGCTGGCGAACATCGGCGGCTGGCCCTGCGGGGTGAAGCGCACGCCGCTGGCGAGTTCATTTGCACTGAAGTTGCGGCCGAACAGCTTGCGTTCGCCGATGGCTTCGGTGTTGCCACCGATCACCAGTTCACCGGCCACCAGCGCCTTCTGGTTGGCAGCAAGCGCCTTGCCAAGGCGGGCAATCGCCACCTGTTCCTGCGTACTCAGCCACATCCAGCCGGCATTGCGGCGCGCATCCAGGCCGCGGCCGAGGTCAACCGCACGTGCATCCCAGGCCGGCTTGGCCAGCTTGTTTTCGTGGGTCAGCGCGATCATCAGCGCGTCATCACGGATCGCACTGCCGTAGTCGCCGAAGTACGACGGGCGTTCGCTGCTGGACTTGGCGAAGGCCGCCGCCAGCGCGGCCTGGCCGCGCTTGGCATCGCCCTGCAACGACAGCGCCACGCCCAGGTGGACCAGCGACAGGCCGCCGACCGCCTTGCTGCGCTCGTTGTCGTACAGCGTGCGCAGGGTACCCAGCGGCGCACGGTTGACCCTGGCCAGCACGTAGCCCGAGTACGCCTGGTTGGCGAACTTCAGTTTCTCGCGGTCGTCCTGGCCATAGAACTGGTTGCCACCGGACAGCAGATCCTCGCTGAGGCGGTTGAGTGCCTTCTGCAGCACGTTGTCGGGCACGGCGAAGCCGGCGTCCTTGGCATCGAGCAGGAACTCGGTGATGTACGGGGTCAGCCACGGGTTCACGTAGCCGTCGTCACCCCACATCGAGAAGTTGCCATTGGCCACCTGCATCGACGCCAGGCGGCCAAACGCACCTTCCATGCGCTCGCGGCGGGTCTTGGCATCCAGCCCGTCGGCACCGAGCATCGACGATGTTGCCTGGTCCAGGATCAGCGCGGCGTAGCCCTTGCTGGTGGTCTGCTCGGCACAGCCATACGGGTAGTTCAATGCACCCTGCAGCGCACTGGCGAACGGGATCGGCGGCAGCGGGCTGACCAGCAGGCGGGCATTCACCGACTCGGCCATCAGGCCATCGGTCAGGCTGTTATCGAGGCTGACCGCGGCCAACGGATCAAGCGTGCGCACCTGCGAACGCAGCACCTGCGGCCACGCCGCACGCACCGGCAGGTCGTAACGGCGATCGGCCTTGAAGCCGTTGCCGTCCACCCGCACCCGCACCTTGGCCACGCTGTGGCCCTCGCGTGCCGAAAGCGGGAAGCTCAACGTGGTCTTGGCGTCGGCATTCAACTGCACGCTGCGGCTGCCTTCGCCCAGGTTCAGCGGGCCCTCGCTTTCCACCTTCACGTTGAACTGGCCCGGCTTGCCGGTGAAGTTCTGCACATCCAGGGTCACGGTGCTGCGGTCGCCCGGAGCGAGCACGCGCGGCATGCTGGCTTCGGCGAGGATCGGCGCACGCACCACGGTTTCCACGTCGCGCTTGCCGTACTGGTCATCGCTGTAGACCAGTGCCGACACCCGCAGGGTGCCGTTGAAGTCCGGCACCTTCAGGCGGATGCGGGCGATGCCCTTGGCATCGAGCTGCACCGGGCCAGAGAACAGGTCCACGGTCTGCACGCGCGCGGTCGGGCGCTTGGCCTGCGGCAACGCCTGCAGCGCCATGTCGCCACCGAACTTCAGCTTGCCGGCGCCGCCGTCAAAGCTCTCGATCACCCGGCTGTAGATGTCGTAGGCATCGATGCCGAGGCGACGCTGGGCGAAGAAGTGCGCACCGGCATCGGGCACCGGGAAGCGGGTGATGTTGAGGATGCCCACGTCCACCGCCGAGACCGTGACGTGCGCCATTTTGCCGGCCAGCTGCGGTGCGCTGACCGTCACCGGCAGGTCCTGTTCCGGTCGCATCTGCTTGGGCGCTGCCAGGCCGACGGCCACGGTGCGCCCCTTGCGGTCCATCGGCACGTGCACCACGCCCACCGCACGGGCCGGGGTGATCTTGCTCGGCGCACTGCCGCCGCGGAACACCAGCGCGGTGATGTAGACGTCGTGGCGCTCCCAGTCAGCGGTGACCGGAATCTTGAAGGTCGAACCCGGCTTGGCGTCGATGTCCTGCACGTACAGCATGCGGTCGGTCTCGACCATCAGGATGCCCTTGCCGGCGTGCGGCGGGGTCACCGTCACCTCAAGCGTGTCGCCTGCCTTGTAGCCGGTCTTGTCCAGGCCCAGCTTGATCTTGTCCGGGCGCGCGTCCAGGCCGCGGTTGTCATCACCCCAGCTCCAGCCGGCGCGGAACGGGTAACGGCTGGTCAGGCCGGTGGACGGGTCGAACACGTCCACCCGGTACTCGCCCCACTCCACCGGGAAATCGAAGGCGACCGCACTGCTGCCGGCATCGACGGTGCGGGTTTCCTTGTTCTCGAAACGGCGGGTGAAATCGTAGTCCCAGCGGTTGTCGTTGAAGGTCCAGTGGTAGTCGCGCAGCTCGCGCACCAGAGTGATCTTCAAGCCCTTGGCCGGCTGCGGCGTACCAGCAGCATCCACGCGCATCAATTCGAAGCGCGCGTTGCCGTTGGAATCGGCACCGTCCTCCGGGTTGAACAGCGGGCGTACACCGACCAGGGCGTTGGCCGGCCACATCACCCGCTTCAGGGTACGGGTGACCGTGCGGCCACCGGTTTCATACAGGCTGCCGGACAGCACTACGGCAATCGGCGCCTTGGCCTTGGCTGCCTCTTCCGGCAACGCGACGTCCTCACGCAGCTGGCCGTTGCCCGGCAGCGTGGTATCGATCACGTCCTTGGCCTCGCGCGGCAGCTGCAGGGTCGGGTCACCGAAGAAATAGCCCGGCAGGCCCTCCACCGGCTTCTGCTCGGCGGCCACCGCCATACGTGCCGTGAAGCGGTTGCCATTGGCCGGTGCCCCGTACAGATAGGCACCATTGGCCTGCAGGCGCAGGTCCTCACCCGGCTTCAGCGTCTTCTGCGCGCTGTCCAAGTCCAGCTTCATGCGTTCCGGCAGGAATTCCTCGATGCGCAGGGTCATGCCCTGGATCGCTTCCTTGCTGGCCGGGTCGGTGCGGAACTCGACCTGCCAGCGCCCGGTCGGCGCCTCGGCGGGAATGACCTGCTCGAAGTTGATGTAGCCCTGGTCGCCCGGCTGCAGGCGGGTCTCGCGGAAGGTCTTGCCGTCGGGCTGCTTCAGCCGCAGGAATACCGGTTGCGCCTTGACCGGCTTGCCGTCGTTGTCGCGCAGCAGGGCGGACAGGCGCACGGTCTCGCCCGGGCGGTACAGGTCGCGGCCGGACCAGGCGTAGACGTCGAACCAGGCATTGTCACGGCCGGCCACGGCGAATTCGCTCAGGTCCAGCGCCGGCTGGTTGAACGGCAGGAAGCTGGTGTCCTTGCCGGTGCTGGCGACCAGCACGTGGGTGGCATCCAGGGTGTAGTTCAGCAGCGCATTGCCATTGCCGTCGGTGCTGCCCTTCAGCACCACCTCGCCCTTGGCATCGAGCACGCGCAGGTCGATGCCCTTCAGCGGCGCGCCGTCCTTCAGGCCGGCGGTATGGACGAACAGCTTGTCCTTGTAGGCGCGGGTATGCAGGCCGATGTCGCTGACCGAGAAGAACGCGGTATCGAACTCGCCTTCGTAGTCACCGGTGCGCTTGAGCAGGGCGAAGTACAGGCCCGGCTCCTGCAGTTCCTTGATGTCCTGGGTCGGCAGGTAGGTCAGCACCCGCTCGTTCTTCTTGCCGCCCAGGATGAAGCGGTTGACGTAGACCGGCTCTGCCAGCTTGTTGATCGGGCTGCGCTCGTAGTCGCTGCTCAGCTCCCAGCTGCCGCGGCGGCCACCGCGCTGGTACTGGCTGAAGAAGGTCGGCAGGTCCTTCTCGCGCACGCGCAGGAACTCGACGTCGACCTCCGGCACGTTCACCGAGACCACCGGCAGGCCACGACTGTCCTTGGCCGGCAGCACGCTGCCCTGCGAGGCGAAGCCGACCACCGGTTTCAGCTCGCCGCTGAACACCTTCTGTTTCAGCTCCTTGCCCAGGCGGCTGCCATCGGCGGCCAGCAGGTCCGGCGAGACCACCAGGCTGAACTCCTTGCCGGCCTCGACGAACGGGTAGCGCAGGGTCAGGCCGTCATCGGACAGCGTCCAGCTGCTGTCGTCGGTGCCGACCTTCTCTTCGAAGCGCACCAGCTTGTCGAAATCCTGGGTGCCGACCAGCGGGCGCGAGAACTCCAGCGCCAGCGACAGGCCGTCATTCTTCTGGTCCGGGTAGGCACGCAGCAGGGTGAATTCCTTCACCTGCTCGGCCTTGGTGGTGATGGCTTCACCGCTGGCCTTGGGCAGCTGCCCGCTGTCATTGCGGCAGCCAGCCAGGCCCAGCAACAGGCCTCCTGCCAGTACCGCCGCCGCCCATCCCCACCGCTTCCGCCGTGCCGGACCGCTCATGTCGTCACTCCTTGATCGAGGCGGCCATTATAGGCAGGCCACGTCAAAGTGTTGACGCGAATTCGGCAATTGCCCCAAGTGCGGGTAGTGCCGGCCGCTGGCCGGCAACCGGCATGGCAGATTGGATGGAATTGCCGGCCAGCGGCCGGCACTACCGATCGCTCTAGCCCGGCAGGTACAGGTCCACGTAGTCGGTCACCGGCATCGCCGCCAGCGCCACAGGGTCCAGCGATGCGGCCAGGATGCGCTGCTGCTGGGTGGTCGGGAAGCGGTGGGCCAGGTGCCGGCGGAACTTGTCCATCAGCAACGGAATGCCCTCCTCACGTCGGCGCGCGTGGCCCAGCGGGTATTCCACCAGTACCTCGGGCAGCTCAGTACCGTCGCTGAAGCGCACACTCAGGCCGTTGGCGATGCTGCGCTTGTCCGGGTCCAGGTAATCGGCGCTGAGCTGCGGATCCTCATGACAGGCCATCTTCGCGCGCAGTGCGTCGATGCGCGGGTCGGCGGCAACGTCGTCCTCGTAATCCTCGGCCGTCAGCCGCCCGTGCAGCAGCGCGATGGCGACCATGTACTGCACGCAGTGGTCGCGGTCGGCCGGGTTATGCAGTGGGCCCTGCTTGTCGATGATGCGGATGCAGGCTTCCTGGGTCCGGATCGCGATGTGCGCGATGTCCTCGACCCGCCGCCCCATCGCACGCAACTGCTGGTGCAGCATGACCGCGGCCTCCACTGCGGTCTGGCCGTGGAACTCGGCCGGGTAGCTGATCTTGAACAGCACGTTCTCCATCACATAGCTGCCCAGCGGTCGCCCCAGCGTCAGTGACTGACCGCGCATGGACACGGCCTCGAAGCCCCAGGTTGGCGCGCTGAGCACGCTGGGATAGCCCATCTCACCACTGGCCGCCATCAAGGCCAGGCGCACGCCACGGCTGGTCGCATCGCCGGCCGCCCAGCTCTTGCGCGAGCCGGTGTTGGGAGCGTGCCGGTAGGTGCGCAGCGCTTGGCCATCGACCCAGGCCAGTGACAGCGCATTGAGCATGCGCTCGCGGTCCAGCCCGAGCAGTTGGGCGACCACGGCCGTGGTCGCCACCTTGACCAGCACCACGTGGTCGAGCCCCACCCGGTTGAAGGAGTTCTGCAGGGCCAGCACGCCCTGGATCTCGTGCGCCTTGATCATCGCCAGCAACACGTCGTGCACGGTCGGCGGCGGTCGGCGCAGGGCCTGCGCGTTGCGGCCCAGCCAATCGCAGACGGCGAGGATGCCGCCCAGGTTGTCCGACGGGTGCCCCCATTCGGCGGCGAGCCAGGTGTCGTTGAAATCCAGCCAGCGCACCATTGCGCCGATGTTGAAGGCGGCCTGCACCGGATCCAGCACGTAGTGCGTGCCCGGTACGCGCGCGCCGTTGACTACGCTGATGCCCGGCACCAGTGGACCGAGCAGCTTGCTGCAGGCCGGGAAGGACAGCGCTTCCAGGCCACAGCCCAGCGTATCGAGCAGGCAGTGGTGCGCGGTCTGGAACGCCAGCGGTGAGTCGATGCGCGCGTCGCGCACGTAATCGACGATGTCCACCAGCAGCGCATCCCAGGCTGCACGCTCGTTGGATGGGGTGTGGCTGTCGGACATCGTCGATCTCCTCTTCAGAAGCAGGTCAGGCCGCGCCTCCCGGTAATCGCCAACCTAGGTTGGCGCTGGACCGTACCCGGGCGGTGCCAATGCAATGCCAACCAAGGTTGGCATCCACCAGAGCATGTGATGCCGGCGCCGTTCGGCTGGTTACTCGACCGGTACCCGCACCTTGCCTTCCATCAGCACGCGGGCGCTGCGGCTCATGATGGCCTTGGTCACCGTCCACTGGCCGTCAACGAGACCGGCCTGCGCACCCACGCGCAACGTGCCGGAGGGATGGCCGAACGTCACCGCTTCGCGTTCGCCGCCGCCGGCGGCGCGATTGACCAGCGTGCCCGGGATCGCCGCTGCGGTACCGATCGCCACGGCGGCGGTCCCCATCATCGCGTGATGCAGCTTGCCCATCGACAGCGCACGCGCATGCAGGTCGATCGCCGAGGCCGGAATGGCCTTGCCGCTGGACGACACGTAGTCCTGTGCCGGTGCCACGAAGGCGACCTTCGGTGTGTGCTGGCGGGTTGCCGCGTCTTCCAGCGTGTTGATCAGGCCCATGCGCAGCGCGCCGTAGGCACGAATGGTCTCGAACTTCTGTAGTGCCGCCTTGTCTTCGTTGATTGCCGGCTGCAGCTCGGTCCCGGTGTAGCCGAGGTCGGCGGCGTTGAGGAAGATGGTCGGGATGCCGGCGGTGATCATGGTCACCTCGAAGCTGCCCACGCCGGGCACGTCCAATGTATCGACCAGATTGCCGGTCGGGAACATCGCGCCCGCATCACCGTCATCGGACGGATCGATGAATTCCAGCTGGATCTCGGCCGCCGGGAAGGTCACGCCATCCAGCTCGAAATCGCCGGTCTCCTGCACTTCGCCATCGCGCATCGGCACGTGCGCGATGATGGTCTTGCCGATGTTGGCCTGCCAGATGCGCACGGTGCACAGGCCATCGCGCGGCACCCGGGCCGGATCGATCAGCCCATGGGCGATCGCGAACGGACCCACCGCGGTGCTGAGGTTGCCGCAATTGCCGCTCCAGTCGACGAAGGCGGTATCGATCGAGACCTGGCCGTACAGGTAGTCCACATCGTGGTCCGGCACCGAAGCGGTGGAGATGATCACGCATTTGCTGGTGCTGGACGTTGCACCGCCCATGCCATCGGTCTGCTTGCCATACGGATCTGGCGAGCCGATCACGCGCATCAGCAGCGCATCGCGTGCGGCACCTGGCACCTGCGCGGCTTCCGGCAGATCCTGCAGGCGGAAGAACACGCCCTTGCTGGTGCCACCACGCATGTAGGTGGCGGGAATACGGAGTTGCGGGAGGAAGGTCATGGATCGGGTTCCTGTGTGCAGTGAAACAATTCTCTGGGAGCCGTGCACCGCCCTAAGGTGGGCCATATGTACTGGCTTCATCTTCGATTCGATGCGCGCTCGAGCAGTTTCTGGAAGTGCCCCAGAGGCAGGGGGCCGGAGGCCCCGAAGCAAGACCTTCAGCGATCAACTGGCGAAGCAGGTCTTCAGCCTTGCTTCGCCGACGCTGACGGATAAGGTCGCGAACGTACTCGGAAGCGCTGGCGTAGTCGCCTTCACGAACTTCCTGGTCCACGAACTGTTTGAGCTCATCAGTCAGCACCACGTTGACATTGACCATATAGACCTCCACTGCGGAACTGTCACGCGACAGTCTGCGAGGCACCAAAGGCAACGACAAGGGCAGAAAGCGCCAGCCGTTGCTTAAAGAGGCCTTCGCCATCACGCAGGCGCTCCAGTATGACTTCGCCGCGCCCGCGCGGACGTTCCCTGCTGCCATCGGAACAGGTACAGGATGACCAGCTTGGTACTGCCACTCACCACTGCCAGCAGCAGCAACGGCCATCCCATCCGTAGGCCCATGGCGAAGGCAAATACGATCGTGGACAGGTCCATGAGCAGGATCCACTGGCTCATCCGCAGCGACACTGCACCGGTATGGCCATTGCGAAGGATCAACAGGATCTGATGCGTGTAGCCCTGCGCCAGCAAGGCAGTGATGGCCACGATCATCGCACTGGCCACCACCCTGCCCTCGTCCGCGTGACGATCACCCCAGGCCAAGCCGGTCAGCGCGCAGATCAGCAGCAGCGCGGCTGCCAACACGCTGGTCGTCGCGGAGCGATTCCGTCGGTCGCGCCAGATCTCCACCAGGATGGCCATGACCAGCACCGACGCGAGCAAGCGTGGCCAGACAATGAAGTGATTGAACGGCGTGACGCTGTAGCCATAGACGAAGAAAGACAGGTACGCCAGGAAGCTGACCGTGAATTGATTCAGCGACAATACTGCAGTGGCGCTGTCAGTCGCGTCCGCACGCTCCCGACGGTTGCGCACCAGGCGCAACTGCGCGCCCACACCCAATAGGCTCAGCAGGATGAAGGCGGTGTTGACCGTGCCTGCGATGTTGTAGAACGCCGTTCCCATGCAGATGGGGCAACACCCCTCTCCTCCGTGACCACCGCCATGCGGGCCGAAGCCAGCATGGCGGCAACTCGATACAAGTCAGCTATCTGCTGCCTTACGCCACCTTGGCGCCTTCCAGGAAGTCCTGGGCGAAGCGCTGCAGCACGCCGCCGGCCTCGTAGATCGCCACTTCCTCGTCGCTGTCCAGGCGGCAGGTGACCGGCACGATCACGTCCTGGCCGTCGCGGCGGTGGATGACCAGGGTCAGTTCGGCACGCGGGGTACGCTCGCCGATCACGTCAAAGGTCTCGGTACCGTCGATCCCCAGGGTCAGGCGGGTGGTGCCCGGCTTGAACTCCAGCGGCAGCACGCCCATGCCGATCAGGTTGGTACGGTGGATGCGTTCGAAGCCCTCGGCCACGATCGCCTCGACGCCAGCCAGGCGCACGCCCTTTGCGGCCCAGTCACGCGAGCTGCCCTGGCCGTAGTCGGCGCCGGCGATGATGATCAGCGGCTGCTTGCGCTCCATGTAGGTCTCGATCGCCTCCCACATGCGCATCACCTTGCCTTCCGGCTCCACGCGCGCCAGCGAACCCTGCTTCACGCTGCCGTCGTCATTGCGCACCATTTCGTTGAACAGCTTCGGATTGGCGAAGGTGGCGCGCTGCGCGGTCAGGTGGTCGCCGCGATGGGTGGCGTAGGAATTGAAGTCCTCTTCCGGCAGGCCCATCTTCGCGAGGTATTCGCCGGCGGCACTGGACGCCAGAATCGCGTTGGACGGCGACAGGTGGTCGGTGGTGATGTTGTCCGGCAGCACCGCCAGCGCGCGCATGCCTGCCAGCGTGCGCTCGCCCGCCAGTGCGCCCTCCCAGTACGGAGGACGGCGGATGTAGGTGCTCTGCGGGCGCCAGTCGTACAGCGGGCTGACCGCGGTGCCGTGCTCCACGCGCACGTTGAACATCGGGTTGTAGACCTTGCGGAACTGCTCGGGCTTCACCGAGGCCTTCACCACCGCGTCGATCTCGGCATCGCTGGGCCAGATGTCCTTCAGGCGCACTTCGTTGCCGTCGGCATCCACGCCCAGCACGTCCTTCTCGATATCGAAGCGGACGGTGCCGGCGATGGCATAGGCGATCACCAGCGGCGGCGACGCCAGGAAGGCCTGCTTGGCGTACGGATGGATGCGGCCATCGAAGTTGCGGTTACCCGACAGCACAGCCGTGGAATACAGGTCACGGTCGATGATTTCCTGCTGGATCTTCGGATCCAGCGCACCACTCATGCCATTGCAGGTAGTGCACGCGAAGGCGACGATGCCGAAGCCGAGCTGTTCCAGGTCGGGCAGCAGACCGGATTCTTCCAGGTACAGCTGGACGGCCTTGGAACCCGGCGCCAGCGACGACTTCACCCACGGCTTGCGCTGCAGGCCACGCGCGTTGGCGTTGCGCGCCAGCAGTGCTGCGGCGATCACGTTGCGCGGATTGGAGGTGTTGGTGCAGCTGGTGATGGCCGCGATGATCACCGCGCCATCGGGCATCAGGCCCTGCGCCTGCTCGGCCTTGCCCGCTTCCAGCTTGGCCTCGTCGGCGATGCCGCGCTCGGCCAGCTCGGCAGTGGCCACGCGCTTGTGCGGGTTGGACGGGCCAGCCATGTTGCGCACCACGCTGGACAGGTCGAAGCGCAGCACGCGCTCGTACTGCGCGGTCGCCAGATCGTCGGCCCACAGACCGGTGGTGCGTGCGTAGTTTTCCACCAGCGCTACCTGCGACTCCTCGCGCCCGGTCAGGCGCAGGTAATCGGTGGTCTGCGCGTCGATGTAGAACATCGCGGCGGTGGCCCCGTATTCGGGGCACATGTTGGAGATGGTGGCACGGTCACCGATGGTCAGTGCCGCGGCACCCTCGCCGAAGAATTCAAGCCACGCGCCGACCACGCGTTCCTTGCGCAGGAACTCGGTCAGCGCCAGCACCACGTCGGTGGCGGTGATGCCCGGCTGCGGGCGGCCAGTCAGTTCGACACCGACGGTGTCGGGCAGGCGCATCCACGACGCGCGGCCCAGCATCACGTTCTCCGCTTCCAGACCACCCACACCAATGGCGATCACACCCAGCGCATCCACGTGCGGGGTGTGGCTGTCGGTGCCCACGCAGGTATCCGGGAAGGCCACGCCGTCCTGCACGTAGATCACCGGAGACATCTTCTCCAGGTTGATCTGGTGCATGATGCCGTTGCCCGGCGGAATCACATCCACGTTCTGGAATGCCTGCTTGGTCCAGTCGATGAAGTGGAAACGGTCTTCATTGCGACGATCTTCGATCGCGCGGTTCTTCTCGAACGCCTGCGGATCGAAACCACCGCACTCCACCGCCAGCGAGTGATCGACGATCAGCTGCA
This sequence comes from Achromobacter sp. UBA5777, assembly GCF_002418565.1. Classification (NCBI taxonomy): domain Bacteria; kingdom Pseudomonadati; phylum Pseudomonadota; class Betaproteobacteria; order Burkholderiales; family Alcaligenaceae; genus Achromobacter; species Achromobacter sp. UBA5777. The sequence goes on from NZ_DIEJ01000097.1 coordinate 22,252, forward strand.
CCGGCACAACCGGGTTGACCTTGGCCGGGTCGCCACCCTTGTCGGCGATCGCATCACGCAGGCCGGCCAGGTCCACCAGCGCGGTCTGGCCGAGGATGTCGTGGCAGACCACGCGCGCCGGGAACCACGGGAAATCGAGGTCGCGACGGCGCTCGATCAGCTGCTTCAGCGAATCGCCGAGCGTGGCCGGATCGCAGCGACGCACCAGGTTCTCGGCCAGCACGCGCGAGGTGTACGGCAGGGTGGCGTAGGCGCCGGGCTGGATCGCATCGACAGCGGCACGCGCGTCGAAATAATCCAGCGCGCTGCCGGGGAGGTTCTTGCGGTAATCGGTATTCATGGGCTGGCGGAGTACTTGGGGCGGGCCGGGTGCCGGCGGTGCGGCGGCGAAAGCACCCGGCCGGCACGCGGCCGGCCGGATGGGTACGGCAGGTGGATCAGACGCGCTTGTCGATGGCGACGAAGTCGCGGTCTTCCGGACCGATGTAGTTGGCGCTCGGGCGGATGATCTTGCCGTCGATACGCTGCTCGACGATGTGCGCGCTCCAGCCGGCGGTGCGGGCGATCACGAACAGGGGAGTGAACATCGCGGTCGGCACGCCCATCATGTGGTAGCTGACGGCGCTGAACCAGTCCAGGTTCGGGAACATCTTCTTGATGTCCCACATCACCGATTCCAGGCGCTCGGCGATGTTGTACATCTTCATGCTCGACTGCTCTTCGGACAGCTCGCGGGCCACGTCCTTGATCACCTTGTTCCGCGGATCGGAGACGGTGTAGACCGGGTGGCCGAAACCGATCACCACTTCCTTGCGCTCGACGCGGGCCTTGATGTCTTCCTCGGCCTCATCGGGACTGTCGTAGCGCTTCTGCACTTCGAACGCCACTTCGTTGGCGCCGCCGTGCTTCGGACCGCGCAGCGCGCCGATGCCACCGCAGATTGCGCTGTACATGTCGCTGCCGGTACCGGCGATGACGCGGCAGGTGAAGGTCGAGGCGTTGAACTCGTGTTCGGCGTACAGGATCAGCGAGGTGTGCATCGCCTTCACCCACGACTCCTGCGGCTTCTCGCCATGCAGCAGGTGCAGGAAGTGGCCGCCGATCGAGTCATCGTCGGTTTCCACGTCGATGGCACGGCCGTTGTGGCTCCAGTGGTACCAGTACAGCAGCATCGAACCGAGGCAGGCCATCAGCTTGTCGGCGATGTCACGCGCGCCCGGATGGTTGTGGTCGTCCTTCTCCGGCGCCACGCAGCCGAGCACGGACACGCCGGTACGCATCACGTCCATCGGGTGTGCCGACGGCGGAAGCTCTTCCAGCGCCGCCTTCACCGCAGCAGGAATGCCACGCAGCGACTTCAGTTTGGCCTTGTACGAAACCAGCTCGGCGCGGGTCGGCAGCTTGCCGTGCACCAGCAGGTAGGCGATTTCCTCGAACTCGCTGGTGTTGGCCAGGTCCAGGATGTCGTAGCCGCGGTAGTGCAGGTCGTTGCCGCTGCGGCCCACGCTGCACAGCGCGGTGTTGCCGGCGGCGGTGCCGGACAGGGCGACGGACTTCTTCGGCTTGAAGGTCGGGGTTGCGGTCGTATCGTTCATGTTTCCCTCCGAAAACTTGATGGTGCAGGGTACTGCTTATTTCTTGGCGGCGAACAGTGCATCGAGCTGCTGCTCGAAGGCGTGGTAGCCGATGCGGTCGTAGAGTTCTTCGCGGGTCTGCATGGTGTCCACCACGTTGCGCTGGTGGCCATCGCGACGCACCGCCTGGTAGACGTTCTCGGCGGCCTTGTTGGCGGCGCGGAAGGCCGACAGCGGGAACAGCTGGATCGCAACGCCGGCAGAAGCCAGTTCATCGCGGCTGAACAGCGGGGTGGCGCCGAATTCGGTGATGTTCGCCAGCACCGGCACCTTCACCGCGTCGACGAAGCGGCGATAGGTGTCCAGGTCGTAGGCCGCCTCGGCGAAGATGCCGTCGGCACCGGCCTCGACACAGGCGATGGCGCGCTCGATGGCCTTGTCCACGCCGTCCACCTGGATGGCGTCGGTACGCGCGATCAGGAAGAAGTCCGGATCGGTCTTGGCATCGGCAGCCGCCTTCACGCGGTCGACCATTTCACCCTGCGAGACGATTTCCTTGCCCGGGCGGTGACCGCAGCGCTTGGCGCCGACCTGGTCTTCGATGTGGCAGGCGGCCGCGCCGGCCTTGATCAGCGACTTCACGGTGCGCGCGATGTTGAACGCGCTCGGGCCGAAGCCGGTGTCGATGTCGACCATCAACGGCAGGTCGCAGACATCGGTGATGCGGCGCACGTCCACCAGCACGTCTTCCAGGGTGTTGATGCCCAGGTCCGGCAGGCCCAGCGAGCCCGCGGCAACACCGCCGCCGGACAGGTAGATGGCGCGGAAGCCGGCGCGCTTGGCCAGCAGGGCGTGGTTGGCGTTGATCGCGCCGATCACCTGCAGCGGCGATTCGGCAGCCAGCGCCTCACGGAAGCGGGCACCGGCGGAGAAAGGAGTGGAAGCGGTCATGCGGCAATCCAGGTTGAAGTACGGGAAAGAGAGCGCAAGCACCATGCCAAGCTGCAAGCCGTTGATTTCACGGGAATGACGCCCATGCAACAGCGAAACATATGAAACATTGAAACAGATGTATCATGAAACATCCCGTCCAACGCGCGCCGCCATGTACCTGCCCCGCTCGCCCCTGCGCCACGCCGATGCCGACCCCAGTCGGCCGGTGATCTGGACCGTCAGCGTCTCGCGGCTGACCGGTCTTCTCGGCGACGTCATTCCCGAGTTCGATCGCCGCGCGCGTATCGAGCAGATCAACCTCGGCTTCGAGGAAGCGGTGGACGTGATCGGCCAGCGCCTGCGCCGCGAGCACTGCGACGTGGTCATCGCCGGCGGCTCCAACGCGGCCTGGCTGCGCAGCCGGCTGGAGCTGCCGCTGG